>NZ_LROR01000050.1:0-96638 GCF_001675205.1 Clostridium coskatii
GTCAAAAACCAACTGTACACCGGTGAAAAATTAGACACCGAATTTCATATCAAGACGAACTAACATTCGATTTTTTGTCAAAAAATTCGAACGTCTATTTTGTGCGCCCTTTTTTAAGAAAAACATATCGAAATCTTTAAAAAAACTATCTTGACATATTACCAGATTGCTTTATAAATTTAGTTAGCATTACAACTTCAGTATATCCCAATCAATTAATACTAAACATTATTTTTAAATCGTATCGTAAATATGGATCCTTTGCCTACTTCACTTTGAGCTTCAATAGAAGCTGAATGTAGAGTTAAAATATCCTTTACTATGGTTAATCCGATTCCGCTTCCTTCAATTTTATTTCTGCTTTTATCTCCCCTATACAGCCTTTCAAATATAAAAGGTAAATCTTCTTTGCTAATTCCAATTCCATTGTCTCTTATACTAACAACAATACTTTCTTTATCTCTAGTTAAATTAACCCAAACTTTTCCTCCATAATCTGAAAATTTTACTGCGTTAGATAAAAGATTAATAAATACCTGTTTTAATTTGTCTGCATCACCTACTATACTATAGTCCTTATCCGGTCTTATATTATACACTAACTCTATACTTTTCTCTTTTAATGCAATTGAAAAGCCATCACATACTGCAGATAACAATTCATCTAATAAGATCTTCTCTTTATTAACAGAAATTGTCTCTGATTCAAATTCTTTTAGGGTATTTAGGTTATTTAAAAGCTTTCCAAACCTGATAACTTCATCATTTAAACCTATTAACTGTTCTGTATTTACCGGAAAAATTCCGTCAATCATGGCTTCTAAGTTATTTTGAAGAACATTAAGTGGAGTTCTTATTTCATGTGATATATCAGAAACTAGCCTTTTTCTTAATAAATCTTGATGATTAAGTTTTTCTCCTAACGTATTTATACTGCTTTTAAGCTTTTCAATCTCTAATATGTCTGTATCTACATTAGTTTTAGAATTATAATCTCCATTAGATAGCTTTACTGATACATTTGATACTTCTCTAATTGGTACTGAAAACTGCTTTGAAATATACAGGCTGATAATTATTACAATAAGAAGACTTAAAAAAATACTAGCAATAATTCCTTTGTTAATGGATAATTTAAAATTTACATCATCAGCAGATAGTAACACTGAAGAATATTGACCTATCTGTACATATCCAACAACATCACCATTATATTTAATTGGGAAACTATTTGTAGTAAAAACTCCACTTTTACCATCTAAGGATTTAAAATGTTCTTTTTCTTTAATATCATTTGGATCCATCATCCAAACCAACTTTTTATTTGAATCTAAAAGAGTTATGCAGTAATTGCTCATATATGCCTCATGCTTCATTTCACTTCCTGAAGCTGCTGTCCATTTTTTATCTCTTTTATAAACCTCTTGGAAATACTGTACTATTCTATCATTTCTTTTATTCTGGTTGTTCACCATATATTCACTAAATTTATTATTTATTGTGATATTTACAAAGATAGCAGTTAATACTACAGCTAATATAGAACAAGCTAAAATTATAATGCTTAGCTTTCGCCTAATACTATACATCAATTGTCACCACCAAACTTATATCCTAGTCTAGTAACTGTCAAAATATACTTAGGACTTTTACTGTCTTCTTCTATTTTTTTCCTTATGTTTTTTATATGAACATCTACAGTCCTGTCAAACCCCTCAAAATCCATACCAAAAACCCTATCTATTAATTGTTCTCTAGTAAGAACTTTTCCTTTATTTATTGCAAGAACATATAAAATATCAAATTCATTAGGGGTAAGGGATATTTCTTGTCCTCTAACTTTTACAATTCTACTATCTTTATAAATTTGGATATTTCCATTATCTAAAGATAAAACTGAAATGTTATTTGCCCCTAACCTTCTGAATAAAGAATTAACTCTGGCAACCAGTTCTCTTGGACTAAAAGGTTTAACTAAATACTCATCTGCACCTGTATTAAGCCCCTCTATTCTGTCTTCTAATGCAGATTTAGCAGTAACCATAAATATATGCACATCAGACTTATCTCTTATAATTTTACATATTTCCTCTCCTTGAATATCCGGCAGCATTAGATCAAGTATTATTAAGCTAAATTCAATTGAATCAAAGAGTTCTAAAGCTTTTAGTCCAGTTGTTGATGTATATACTTCATAACCTTCCTTTTCTAAATATGCCTTTTGAATATTAGATACCTTTTCCTCATCTTCTACTATTAAAATTTTATTCATGTTACTCACCTCAATTTTGTATTGTAAAAAACTAATTCTATTATTAACTCTCATAATAGCTTAATTTTATAAAGATTATATGTAGATTGTAGAATTATATAAAATCTATAGTAATCTCTTATTTAGCTGCACTCCAAAATTGCCCCTAGGAATCTTTATAAAATCTTCACATCGTTAATTTATAGTATGTATAAAGCAAAAATTTAAATCGACTGCTTTTTAAAAGTACTATAAAATTAATAGTTACAAATATATTTAGGAGGACAAGTGATGAAACAAAAATTTAAAATATGGTTAATGGCTGCAAGGCCTTTTTCATTAACTGCTTCTATAATTCCAGTTACAGTAGGTGCTATATTTGCTGCAAAGGAATCAAAATTTCAGTTTATATACTACCTAATTTCCTTATTAGCTGCTGTACTTTTACAAGCCTCATCAAATATGATTAATGACTATGATGATTTTATTAACAAAGTTGATACCAAGGAGTCTGGATCTTCTAGTGGTATTATTTTTGAAAATTTATTGACTTCTGAAGAACTTCTTAAAGGAGGACGCTTAGCTTTAGCCTTAGGATGTATACTAGGACTATTTTTAGCTTTTCAAAAAGGGATTTTTATTCTAATTCTAGGTACTATAGGAGCTTTAAGTGGTTATTTTTATACCGGAAAGCCACTTATGCTAAAATACAGAGGTTTAGGTGCCCCTTTAATATTTATGATCTTTGGTCCCCTAATGACGCTCGGTGGATACTTTGTTCAAGTTCAGAGAATTAATATAAACGTACTTCTGTTATCTATACCAATCGGGCTTTTAACTACAGCTATTTTACACGCAAATGATATTAGGGATATTTATCATGATAAAAAAGCTGGAATAAAAACTCTATCTATAATGACTGGAAGAACTAATGCCTGCTATATTTATTATGGTTTAGTTTATTTATCCTATATTTCTGTTTTAGCTATGACTTATTACAGAGTTACCCCTATTTGGAGTTTACTTTGTCTAATTACATTGCCAACAGCATTGAAAAATATCAATAAATTGCGTATTTCTAATAGATCTAATTCTAAACTCGCTACCCTTGATCAGGAAACAGCAAAACTACAGGGACAATTTGGCGTTATTATTATTATTTCAATACTATTTTCTTATATAAGATAAACGGAGGTATTACTCTTGAACAATAAAAACTATAAATATTTAACTTTTACATTGTTTGCAGCAGCAATCTTATGGTATCTAATGTTTGTTATAAAGCCCTTTAACTTTTGGATAGAAATGAGTGGATCGATATTACTATTAATATTAATGGCATTCTTTGTTGATAGAGATATATTCCACTTTGGGAAAATAAAGGGAAGATATATTCTAATTGGAGTAGTCTCAGCTATAGTATTATATGGAGTATTTTATGCAGGAAATATTATATCAGGATACTTATTTCCATTTAAGGATGCTCAAATTTCATCAGTTTATAGTAATAAATTAAATGCTAACTTAGCACTAATAGGATTGCTGCTATTTTTTATAATTGGTCCAGGTGAAGAACTATACTGGAGAGGCTTTATACAAAATACTTTAGGTAAAGAATTTGGAGAAAACAAAGGATATTTATTTTCAGTTTTATTATATGCAGCTGTCCATATTGTTACAGGCAACTTTATGCTAATTATAGCAGCTTTGGTATGTGGATTATTCTGGGGATGGCTTTATAAAAAAGAGAAGAGTTTGATACCAGTAATTATCTCCCACGCTATTTGGGATTTAACAATATTCGTTTTACTTCCACTAATGTAATTTTTTTAACTATATATAGGACAATATCCCAATAATTAATTTTTATAGTTTTTTAATTTCTTCACAACTTCTTTATATGTAGGCTGTATAATTCAAATAAAATAAAAATTATTTTATAAATTTAGAAAAAGTAATTTGGAGGTATATATTATGAATTGTCATGAAGATAACAAAGAAAAACAAGGAACTCATAAACATATTAAACAGTCTCTCCTTAAAAAATAATCGTAGAATATAATAAATTTAATTAAGAAAGAAGGTATACTGGACATGGTGAGCAATTCCTTAGAAGTACAAAACATTTTCTCATCTATCGCAAAAAAGTATGATATATTGAATTCAATTCTAACCTTTAACATAGATAAACTCTGGAGAAAAAAAGCTATAAGAGTGTGTGATCTAAAAGTCGATAGCACAGTTTTAGATTTATGCTGTGGTACAGGACAGATGATTAATTATGCCTGCAGGAAAGTAGGGAAAAATACTGAAGTTATAGGACTTGATTTCAATCAAGAAATGATTGATGTTGGATATAAAAGACTTAACCAAAACATAAAGGCTTATAATTTTAAATTAATAAAAGGTAACGTTTTAGAATTACCTTTTGAAGATAACAGTTTTCACTGTGTAACAATCGCCTTTGGTCTTAGAAATATTAAGGATAAAAATAGAGCTCTATCAGAAATGTATAGAGTCTTGAAGCCTGGAGGAAAATTAGTCTGCCTTGAGCTATCCAGTCCAGAACTTCCTATTCTTAAAGAGCTTCATTCAGCATATTTGACTTTTGTTCTACCTACTATTGGTTACATAGGTACAAAAGACAAAGGAGCATATACCTATCTTATGAATTCTGTAAAAAACTTTACTTCTAAAAAGAAATTAAAGCTTTTATTTGATGCTGCTGGTTTTATAAGTACTGGATATACATCTTTAACTGGTGGAATTGCTTCAGTTCATTATGGAGTCAAAAAATAGATTCTATAGAAATATTATATTAAATTGACTTGTAGTTAGATTAAAAACCCGAATTTAGTTATAACATTCATGACTAAATTCGGGTTTTAACTTATTTAATAGTTTTTTTAATTTTAAAGTATATCTTCATATTTTCTTCACAGCAAATTTCTATAATAACAATTGTAAATAAGATATAAAAAAATTAATTATCCATTAACTTACTTAATTAAAATATACAGGAGGTCAAAAAATGAGCTTCAATGGAATTTCAATTCCAATAATAAAAGAACTTAATCAACTTGAGTCAGAGTTAAAAAATATTGCATCAAAATTAGATTCTACTATTACACAAGATATTTTTACCTACTTTTTTTCAATTCCAGGTAAAAGACTAAGACCTACATTAACATTTTTATCTGCAGGTGCTATTAGTAGCGAGCTTACTTCATCTGCAAAACACAACTTAATTCAGTTATCAATAGGCTTAGAGCTTATTCACAGCGCTAGTCTAATTCATGATGATATCATAGATGGTGACTTACTAAGACGTGGTCAGAAAACCTTAAATAAGACCTTTGGAAATAAGATAGCAGTGCTTGCTGGTGATGCTTTGTACTCAAGAGCCTTTACTATTTTCTCAGATACTCTGCCAAGAGAATTTGCGCAGGTAATGGGCAGAGTTACTGAATCAATGTCTGTAGCTGAAATATTAAATGCTAACAATCCCTCTCCCGATCGTGAAACCTATTTTAAAATCATCTTAGGAAAAACAGCATCTTTCATGAGCGCTTGTTGTAGGCTTGGTGGCAGCATAGCTTATGCCCCTTACGAAGAGTCTAATATGCTTTCTAAATACGGTGAAAACCTTGGTATGGCATATCAAATACTGGATGATTATATCGATGAGGATCCCGTTGCAATGAAAAATGTAACTATTGAAGAGGGATTTGAATTTGCATATAATGCCAAAGCTTCTATTGAAAATTTAAAAGACTCAGCATACAAACAAAGCTTAATAATGTTAGTAGACTATGTTTTAGATTTTTATAGTCCTAAGGTAGAGAATACATTATAGTGACTATTCTACTTATGGCTGCTGGAGCAAATGCCTATATATTTGGCCTTGATAGATTTATTTTACCTAAGTTAGTCAAGCTTTTTAATAAAAATTCTAATATAAAAACGGTGACATAATTTTGTTAATGTTAGCAGCCCTAAAACGCAAAAACATTAAACTAATTGTAAAGGAAGGTATTCAAAATGAAAAACAAACTAATTAAAAAACTATCAATTATTTCAGCTCTAGTTCTAACTTTATCAACATCAGTATTAGCTGATGGTAACGGAAAAATGATAGAAAAAAACATTGATGGAGTTAAAGCAACTCTTATGCTAACAGGAGATAAGGCTAAAACTGGTGATAATGAGTTAACATTAAAACTATCTGATGATAAGGACAAGCCAATAAATAACGCTGATGTAAAAGTATCTACAGAAATGGATAAAGGCAGTATGGGTGATATGAATATGGGTGACTCTAAGGCTGAAACTATCCAATTCAAAAAGGGTCATGAGGATGGCCAATATGTTGGAACTGTAAAACTTAGTGATAAAGGTACATGGAAAATTAAAACAAGCTTTATGACAAATGCTGGAGACAAGATGGCTGATTTTGATGTTGATGTAACAAGTTCTGGACCTAACTGGTTTGTCGTTGGAGGCTTTTTAGTAGTAGCTGCCTTAATTATAATAACTGCCGGGATATCAAAGAAAAATAAGAAGGCCGTAAAATCATAGAAAGTGAGGTAATATTTTGTGTCAGAAAAAAAGAAAACTAAAATTGATGAAGAAAAAGCATACTCATCAGATGATAAAAACCTTTTAGACAACAAAAAATTTGCAAGCTTTATGAAGAGTAAATGGTATCCTGGTGTTTTTCAATGGCCAGTAGCAATAGTATTTGCATTTATAGTTTATCAACTTTTATTCGGTTCTACAAGTGCCCATGATAACTTTGGCACCGCTGCCACTTGGGTATTATGGTGGCCTCTACTGCCAATTATAATGTTATTATTAGGTAGATTTTGGTGTACAATCTGTCCTTTTGGGACACTTAATGACTTAGTTCAAAAATTTGTTGGTAATAATCGTCCTGTACCTAAATTTCTAAAAAAATATGGAATTTGGATTATTGATGCAATATTCATCTTAATCACGTGGAGCGATCATATTTTTGGTGTTGTTGAATCACCAAGAGGTTCTGGTAACCTTCTCTTATTGATTACTCTAGGTGTAATTGCTTCCGGTGCTATATTTGAACGTAGAACTTGGTGTAGATATGTTTGCTTTTTAGGAGGATTGTCTGCTAACTATACTAGAGCAGGTATGATGGAACTTAGAGCTACTCCTGAAAAATGTGCTAAATGTAATGTTGCTGCTTGTTACAAAGGAAGTAATAAAGCAGCAGGATGTCCTATGTTTGAATTTCCGAGAATCATGGATACTAATGCAGAGTGTAATTTCTGTGGAAACTGTGTGAAGAGTTGTCCAAATAACTCTATTAAAATATCAAGACGTGTACCTACTAGAGAATTGTGGTTTATCCGTAAACCTAAACTTGAAGAGTCATTTCTTGCTATTGTAATTATGGGTATAGTATTTGTGCAGAACATCACTATGCTTAATATATGGGAGCCTATATTAAATTGGCTTGAAAAAACTGCTGGTACAGATAGCTATTATGTAACCTTCACTATAACCTTTACTATAGCAATGTTAATTCCTATAGTAATGTTAGCAACAACAGGGCTAATTGCTAAAAAGTTTAACGGAGATTCTGTGAAACAAAACTTTGCTAAGTTCGGATATGCTATTATACCACTAGATATGGCGGCTCATATAGCCCATAACCTTTTCCACCTACTAGCAGAAGGGAAATCAATTTTTTATACTTTTGTGGGGTTATTTGGAATTGAAATGCAAGGTTCAACAGCAATATTGGATACTCCAACAATACAAACTCTTCAATATATCCTAATTGTTCTTGGAACTATAGGTTCAATATACACTGCATATAGACTTGCTAAAAGTAATTATGGTGGTAAGAGTAGTAAGTCCCTAGGGACTTCAATAGTATATGGCATTTTAATACTGATATTAGGTATTATAAACATAATACTATTCATGCTTCCAATGGCAATGCGTATGTAACTTAAATGCTATCAGAAAACATTTTTCTGATAGCATTTTCTTCATAAAATCTACATATTAATTTTGTAAAATATGATTAAGTTATTACCTCAGTAGTTTTTATTATTTATAACAGCATAAATAAGAGGTATTAATTCATTATAAAATTAGTTTGGGGATGATATGTTATGATAAAAATTGGTAACAAGGCTTTGAATTATGCTCAGAGTAAAAGTCTATGTTTTGTAGTATTAATTAAAAATACAGAAATAGATTGCGATTGTGGTAACATTCATAATCATGTGAAAACTGTTAAAATTAAAGCTTTATTTGAAACTGAAATAATAGACAAAGAGTTATATGATATTTATAAATATACTGATATTAAAGTATTTATTTTAAAAGATTTAAAGATTGCTGAAGATATAAATATTTATCAGAAAGTAAAGATACCTTTTATGAAACCTACATTTGGAGTTAAAGGTATCACAGCTTAATAATATCTTATCAAATTTATCTCAAACCTTCTTAATTCTTGACTTAACCAGCCTTATTTTCACAGCTGAAAAGCCTAGTAAATAAATTTTAAGGTAAGTTAATAAATCTTCATTTTATCTACATAACTCTACTATATACTATACACAAATAATAAAAATTAAGAAATTCAACATGTTTTTAATATTGAAAAGAGGTATTTAATTTGGAATTCTTAGTAAATATGTACTAAATTGAACAATTAGTAAAGCAAGTATAGTAAAGTATTTTATTTGTAAGAATAAATATATAGATTGAATAAGAATTTTAGGAGGAGAGATTAATATGATGCATGGATATTGGGGATGGGGAATGATGCCTATGATGATTGTATGTTTTTTACTTATAATCGCTATATTAGTATTTTTCATTATATCATTTAATGGTAGAAAAGATTACCGACATGATAGAAAACCAATTGAAATACTGAATGAAAAATTAGCATCTGGTGAAATAAGTGAAGAGGAATATAAAAGAAAAAGGCAAATATTAACTGAAAAATATGATATTGATAAATAGTTATATACAAACAAAATCATGATCGCTCGTAAATTAGAACATCATAAAATAGGAAGTCTGATATAACACATTTATTGCTTATCGGATTTCCTTGTGCCTTTGTAACATTTAAAATGACTTAATAATGAGGATTAAAGAGATTATATTAATTTAAAGTCATTCAATGTTACAAAATAATATATTATATTTATTACCTTAATAAGAGTTAAATTTTATAAGGTCACAGAACCTTTTAGCCATTTTTCACACTTTTAAAAAACAAAAGAAACCATACATTCTATAAAATGAGAATGTATAGTCTCAATATTTTTTTCTCTACCTAATTATCTATTCTACCGTAACTGATTTGGCCAAGTTCCTAGGCTTATCCACGTCACAGCCTTTCTTTATAGAAATATAATATGCTAAAAGCTGCAGAGGAATTACGGAAAGCACTGGTGCAAATATATCATTTACCTTTGGAAGATATATTATAGAATCAACTGCTTTGCTAACTTCGTCACTGCCTTCAAAAGCAAAAGCCAATACGTTAGCTCCCCTTGTAGTTACTTCCTTAATATTACTTATCATCTTCTCAACCAAACGTCCTTGAGTAGCTCCTACAATTACTACAGTTCCGTCCTCAATAAGAGCTATAGGTCCATGCTTTAATTCTCCACCAGCATAAGCTTCAGAATGAATATAAGATATTTCTTTAAGCTTTAAAGAACCTTCTAATGCAACGGCATAATCCAATCCTCTTCCAAGGAAAAATACATCCTGCTCTTTATAAATCTTTTCTGCGGCTTCCTGTATAATGTCCTTATTTGAAAGAACTTTTTCTGCCTTAATAGGAAGTGTAAGCATATCCTTTTTTATTTCTTCCATCTTTTCTTCACTTATAGTTCCCTTGTGCTGTGCAAAGAACAATGCAATTATATACATTGCAATAAGCTGGGTTACATAAGCTTTTGTGGATGCAACTGCTATTTCAGGTCCAGCCCAAGTATAAAGCACGTCATCTGCTTCTCTGGATACAGAACTTCCTACTACATTTGTTACAGCTATTACTCTAGCACCTTGTGCTTTTGCTTCTCTCAAAGCTGCTAAAGTATCTGCTGTTTCTCCAGACTGGCTTATAATTATCATAAGTGTTTTTTCGTCTATTATAGGATTTCTATATCTAAACTCTGAAGCAATATCTACTTCTACAGGCATTCTAACCAATTTTTCTATTACATATTTTCCAACTATTCCTGCATGGTAAGCAGTTCCACAAGCTACTATATATATTTTATTTATATTTTTAATTTGCTCTTTAGTTATCTTTATATCATCTAACGTTATAGGCTTTCCAGGCATAATTCTTGATGTCATTGTATCTTTGATTGCCTTTGGCTGTTCGTGTATTTCCTTCATCATGAAATGATCAAATCCACCCTTTTCAGCTGCATTTGCACTCCATGTAACGTGGTATACATCCCTCTTTATTTCCTTTTTATCTTCTGATAAAAGTTTTACACCATCTTTAGTTATGACAACAAATTCATTGTCATTTAAAAGGTATATATCTCTAGTATGATTTAATACAGCAGGTATATCTGATGCTATATAATACTCATCTTTTCCAAGTCCTACTATAAGAGGGCTGTCCTTTCTTACTGCTACTAATTTTCCAGGTTCTTTTGAACAGATAACTCCTACAGCATAACTTCCCTTTATCTTAGATATTGCACGCATAACTGCTTCAACTATATCACCTTTGTAAAAATATTCTATGAGCTGTGGAATAACTTCAGTATCAGTTTCAGATACGAATTTGTATCCCTTTGAAGTGAGCCATTCTCTAAGTTGTACATAATTTTCTATTATACCATTGTGAACTACGCTTATAGTTCCATCCTGGCTGTTATGGGGATGAGCATTTAAATCAGATGGTTTTCCATGAGTTGCCCACCTTGTGTGACCTATACCTACTATTCCTTTTAGAGGATGTTCTGACAATTTATTTTCAAGGTTTTTAAGCCTTCCTTTACATTTTACTACATTGATATGATCATTATCTATTATGGCAACACCTGCAGAGTCATAACCTCTGTACTCAAGTTTACTCAATCCTTCAACCAAAATAGATGATGCTTGTTTCTTTCCAACAAATCCAACAATTCCGCACATAATCAATTCTTCCTTTCACATTTTAATATAATAAATTATAATCTACCTATAAAACACTGCAACTTTATTGATAAAAAATTTCATAAGCAAATAAAACCTGCATTGTTATTAAAATTTTACAGGTAAATATATTTTTGGAATCATATATTTTGATTCCTATTAAAGGTTTTAACACCAAACTGATGTTGTATCAGAAATCACTTCCTGGTTTTATCAGTTGTTAACGGTAGTGCGATACCGTGGGGCACCCGCCGAAGATTCGATACTCCCCATCCTCGTCAGCTCAAAGTGTTGTTTAAGTTAAGCCTTGAGCTCTGGCGCTTTATATTCACATTTTTCTTAAATTCAACCACCTTCTTTTTAAAATATAACAGTATTAAAAACCTGTCAATCTATTATATTCTTTAATCTTATTTTATGTCAACTAGATAGCTAAAATTAACTTTTTGTTCTTATTTTCATATTATGGAATTGAGATTGAAATGTGCTATATACCCTCAAAATTGTAAATATATAATAAGCCGCCTTTAAATTTTACTTTAAAGGCGGCTTTTTTTAACTGTGTTTTTTAAACACTATTAAATCATCTTCTAATTTATCTTGATTTCCAAGTGTAGCATAATGTCTTTGTAAAACTCCTGTAAGTTCCCAATCTTCCTTACCATACTTATTTAATTTTTCTTCTAAGTTTAAATTATCAGTTGAATTTAAAAAACGCTCCACTGTAAATATTCTATATTGCCACGACATTGGACTCACTCCTCTAATAATTTATATCTCAATTATTAGAGTGTCCAATTTCTAATATATTTAAAACATTTAATTTTTACAAATAAGAAATGCACTGTTAAATTCAATTACAGTGCACTTTTATATTTTTAATTCACTTTTGATTCAATAAGTTCAGCCAATTTATGCGCAATTTTATCTATTTCACTTTGATTTTGACCTTCTAACATAACTCTTACTAATGGTTCCGTTCCCGAAGGTCTTATAAGCACTCTTCCACAACCATCTAATTTTTCTTCTATCTTCTTTATCTCAGATATTATTTCTTCATCTTCTGCATATATATTCTTTTTATCATTTGGAACATTAGCATTTGCAAGTACTTGAGGTAAATTTTTCATCATAGAAGCACATTCAGATAACTTCTTTCCAGTCTTTTTTACTATAGAAGCTATTTGCAGTGCTGTTACAAGTCCATCTCCTGTAGTATTGTAATCCAGCATAATTATATGACCTGACTGTTCCCCACCTAATTTATAGCCTTGTTTTTTCATTTCTTCAAGCACATACCTGTCTCCAACTTTAGTCTTTACAGTACTCATTTGCTCTTTTTTGAGTGCTATATCAAGTCCAAGATTACTCATTACAGTAACTACTACCACATTTTTATAAAGTTTTCCTTCATCTTTTAAATGTTTTCCTATTATAGCCATTATAAAATCTCCATTTATGAGATTTCCCTTTTCATCCACTGCAAGACATCTATCTGCATCTCCATCAAAGGCAAGTCCTAAATCATAACCTTCTTTTACTACAGTTTGCATAAGTTCTTCAGGGTGAGTTGAACCACATTTTCTATTTATATTTATTCCATCAGGCTCATTATTTATAACTTTCACTTCAGCTCCCAATTCCTCAAAAGCCTTCACAGAAGTTACGTAGGATGCTCCATTTGCACAATCTAAAACTACCTTTAATCCTTTTAAATCTATATCTATAGTGGATTTTGTAAATTCTACATAGTCTTTTAGTGCTTCTCCTGTTTCCACTACCTTTCTTCCAATTTCAGCTCCAATAGGCATAGATACATCTTTAAAATTACTTTCAATTACTTTCTGTATCCTATCTTCTAATTCATCTGAGAGTTTATATCCCTCACTATTAAAAAATTTTATTCCATTATACTCTACAGGATTGTGTGAAGCAGATATAACTACCCCTGCATCCATTTTATATTTTCTAGTCAAATAAGCAACTGCTGGAGTTGGTATTACACCTACACAAACAGCTTCTGCTCCTACAGAAAGTATACCCGAAACCAGGGCACTTTCTAGCATATCTCCAGATATTCTTGTATCCATTCCAACTAATATCTTTGGTTTATGTGCCGTTTCTGTAAGCACATATGCTCCTGCCCGTCCTAATTTATATGCTAGTTCTGCAGTTAACTCCTTGTTTGCAATTCCTCTTACTCCATCAGTTCCAAACATTCTCTGCATATTATTAATACCTCTCTTATTAAAAGTTAATTTTTCTATAGGTTATCACACTAAATCTAAAATCTGTGCTCCTCTCTTACTTTGAAAATATTCATCTTTTATTATATTACATTAAAAATTTTTCCACAACGCAATTTTTAGCGATGTTTTGCTTTAGCAAAACAAGCTTAAAAATAAATTAGTTTTCTGACGTAGGGAGGAAAACTCACCTTCATTGTCCTCTGTCCTCTGTCAATTGTCCTCTGAAAAATTATTTTGCAAAGTTTTCATATTAAGTCAAGTATATATGCAAAAGTTGAGTTAATTATATTTATAAAAGTGGACTGTATTTTTGTATTATACTCTCTGCAGTTTTTAATCCATCTACTGCCGCTGATATTATACCTCCTGCAAAACCTGCACCTTCTCCACAAGGATATAACCCTTCTAAAGATACACTCTCAAAGTTGCTGTTTCTCATCATTCTTATTGGAGATGAGGTTCTACTTTCAATGGCTGTCATTACACCATCCCCTTTAGAAAACCCTTTTATCTTTTTTTCGAAATCAATAAATCCTTCTTTTAATGCAGATGAAACAGCGGATGGCAAACACTTTCTAAGATCTCTAAATTCATATCCAGGTTTGTAAGTAGGTTTTACTTCTCCAACTTTATTTGAAACTGTATCATTTAAAAAATCTTTAATTAACTGTACTGGAGCAGCATAATTGCCTCCTCCTAACTTATAGGCCAGGTTCTCATAATGCCTCTGAAATTCCATTCCTTTTAAAGGGGAATTTCCTTCAAAATCCTTTTCTCCTACAGTTACAACTACTGCAGAATTTGCATTTTCAAAATCTCTTTTATAGTAACTCATTCCATTTGTTACAAGCCTATTTTCCTCTGAAGCTGCCGCAATTACTTCCCCTCCGGGGCACATGCAAAAACTGTAGACTCCTCTTCCCTCTTTACTATTATAAGCTAGCCTATAATCTGCAGCTTTTAATTTAGGATGGTCTGCAAATTTCCCATATTGATTTACATTTATCATATGCTGGGAATGTTCTACTCTAACTCCTATAGCAAATGCCTTAGGTTCTACCACAACATCTTTTTTTAATATCATTTCATAGGTATCTCTTGCACTATGTCCTATAGCTAATATTAAATTGTCACAGCCTATCTCATTTCCATTTACTAATACTGCCTTTAATTTTTTATGCTCTATTATTAAATTATCCAACTTACTATCAAATAGTATATCTCCGCCCAGTTCAAGTATTCTATTTCTTATATTCTTTACGATTATTTTCAAATTATCCGTTCCCAAATGGGGCTTTCCATTATAAATAATCTCTTCTGGAGCTCCATACTTTGCAAAAACTTTCAATATAAATTGGCATCTCTCATCTTTTATCCTGGTAGTTAATTTTCCATCTGAAAATGTCCCTGCTCCACCTTCTCCAAACTGTATATTGGATTCTAAATTTAACTTTCCACTTTTCCAGAATTCATCTACAGTTTTTGTTCTATCTTCAACTTTTTGTCCCCGTTCTATTATGATTGGCCTATAACCATTTTCCGCCAGCAAGAGACCTGCAAACATACCTGCAGGTCCCATGCCAACAACTATAGGTCGGTATTTCATTTTTTTTGTACCTAAAACTAATTTTTCTTCTACTACCTCTTCTTCTATCTTTATATTCCCATCTCTAATTTTTGATACAATTTTTCTTTCTCCATCACAGGTTAATTCAACAGAGTAGTTAAACCTTATATTGTTTTTCCTTCTGGCATCCAGAGATTCTCGAAGTATTTTAAACTTCTTAATATCCTTCTCACTTATTTTAAGCTTTTTTGCAGCTTTATTTTTTAATTCATCTATACTTTCATCTATGTTTATGCTTAAATTATTTATTCTAATTGCCATTTTGTCCCTCCGACGTTTTTTTCTTAATTTCTATGCTAATTTTTTGTGGGTCTTGTGATACTAAAGACACTCCCTGAGGCATAGATACAACTACATTTACCGTATGAGTGCCTTCTGATAGAGAACTTGCATCCACAAAACAACTTATATTATTTCCATTTAGACTATTTATATTATTAGTAGGTCCATTAAATACTGCAGATACACTGTTACTGCCTAAGCTAGCCGTATACCCGGCATTTAAATTTCTAACCTGTATATTAAGATTCATTGTCTTTTGGCCACTTTTATCGGAAGAAGCCGCAGCCTCATTATTTATATTTACCCTCAATTCTACCGTTCCTGCGTTATTAACTAATTTTACCCCTTTAGGTACTACTAACTTAACTTCTATACTACCTGAACTACCAATTTTACTTAAATCAACTGGCTCTGTATCTAAACTACTTATACCCTTTATTACATTTTCATCCCCAGATACATCTACTTTATCTGGATTACTTACTATTGAATTAGGAACTGATCCATTTCCTGTATTTCCTTGAATTTTTACGTTTATAGGTACAGTCTTTACTTTTCCTATTGGTACAGTAACTTTAATAGGAGAGGGACTTATTGTAACATCCTTTACCACATTTCCAAATGAGTCCTGAGCCTGAAGTTTAACAGATGTATTTACATCACTTCCAGCATATTTTACATCACATGTGGCTGCAGCATACTTTACACTATTTACCGCATCTGCTGCTCCGCTTATTTCCACTTTATCTGTATTTAAGACAGGATCTAATGCATAGTATCCTTCTTTTGGTTTACCTACTACTCCTATTCTTACAGGCACACTTTTCTGTTTTAATTCATCAAGTTGTACCTTTATCCACAAATTTTCATTATTTAATATACTTATGTTATCAGGGCTTTTCTTTACTTCTACAGGTATATTATTTTCCCCTTTTTTCATAACATAAGCATTTAAATCTGATTGTAATTTAAAATCTGATGGTTTTACTGAATATACATTGGAAGCATTGCCCTTTATTAAAAGAGATATACTAGCGGATTGATTATCTATTTGTACAAGTTTCGATTGAGCAAGTGCATCTTTATTCACTATAGTAACAGGTACCACAATCTTTCTTTCCCTCATAGGATCTTCTACGTTGAATATGTACAGCCATAGAATAAATGACGCTATTACACAGCATATTTTTACTAGGATTTGGTTCCTTTTATTTTTTCTTTCCACCCAATCACCCTCTCTCTCCATGTACTCTTTTTCTGAAATCTATTTTTCATTATATTTATAAGAACTTTTTTCAACCTATCCTTTGTATAATTCCTTGTAATTTTTCCATTCATGGCAAGAGAAATAGTACCAGTCTCTTCTGAAACCACTATGATAAGTGCATCAGAATTCTCTGATATACCAATTGCAGCCCTATGTCTTGTGCCTAACTTTTTGTTTAAATCGTTATTACTAGTAAGCGGCAAAAAACATCCTGCTGAAACTATTCTATTATTTCTTATTACAGTTGCCCCATCATGCAGTGGAGTATTTACTACAAATATGTTTTCTAGAAGAGCAGATGATACCAAAGCATCTATCTTAGTACCGGTATTTATTATATCTCCGAGTCCAGTAACTTGTTCTATTACAATAAGTGCCCCTGTTTTGCTTTCAGATAAATTGCCTACTGAATTTGTAATTTCTGTTATAACCTTTTCCATAGTCTCTTCGTCTTCTAGAATATGCTTATCGTTAAAAGCGGTTCTTCCTAACTGCTCCAGTGCCCGACGAATTTCCGGTTGAAATATAATAACAATAGAAAGGACGCCTATGGTCAAAGTCTTGGTAAGTATCCAATTGAGCATAGTTAAATTAAAAAAGCTGCTTATTGGTATAAGAAATATTATAAGAATAATTCCCTTTAAAAGCTGTTCAGCTCTAGTTTCTTTTATAAGCATGTATCCTTTATAGAGTATATATGATACTACTAGTATATCCATAACGGAGGATATACTTATATTTCTTATTGAATTAGCTGTCATTTGCAATAATTCCACCCATCTCACCACCTGTCAATAAATATATATTTAAATTATACACTATTTGATATTGTTTATATCACGTAATAAATTATTTTATAAAATTTTAATAAAATACATTTTTATCGTATTTTATTTTTTTATATGGGTACAATATCATTAGCCTAAGTTTTACTAAAAACGCGGGGAAACCAGTAACATTGGGGTGAATCGTATTTACGTAGGTTATGCCTTTACCGAACCCGTCAGCTAACCCCGTCGGTAATAAGGAGAGGATTAGATTGAAAAAAATTTTTTGTTTAATACTGTTTTCTTTACTGTTACTTATTCCTTTTTCTAAAGTAACTGCAAAGAATTTAGACAGTACCAGTTCCAATTTATTTAATGGTCAAGAAGAAGTCGTGCAAGTGTTTAATTACTCTGATCAAAAGATATATATAACTCAAAATGATGTTGATTTAATGGCTAAAGTTGTTTATGCTGAAAGCAATTCAGAACCATTTGAAGGGCAGGTAGCAGTAGCTTCCGTAATACTAAACAGATTAAAATACCCTGAGTTTCCAAAGACAGTAGAAGGTGTTATAAAACAAAGGGGTGCTTTTTCCTGTGTCAAAAATGGTACTATAAATGTATCTCCAAATGAAAGCAGTTATAGTGCAGTTTCTCAGGCTCTAAAAGGTATAGATCCTTCAGGTAAATCTATTTTCTTTTATAATCCCCAAATAGCCACATCTCAATGGATGAAAAACATAGATAAAAGAAATATGAGAACTATAGGGCATCATGTATTTTTTGTAGCTAATTAAAAAAATCCCCCTCATCTTTTTTTAAGATGAGGGGGATTTTTTAATTAATTTTTATCAATGTAAAAGACAGCATTTAGTGCTGCTACCTGTCCCTGTCCTGCGGCTTTCATATACTGATAAGGTCTCCCCACACAATCTCCTGCTGCAAAACAACCTTCAATATTAGTCTTCATATCCATATCTACTTTTATATGTCCATTTTCCATAATAAGTCCCGGTACCAATTTATCTGGTGCTATGCTATCTTTTAAAACAAACACTCCATCTGTAACTATTTCCTTACTTTTCAAAATTACCTTTTCTACTTTATTTCCTCCAGATATCTCTACGACCTTATCTCTTACTACTTCTATATTTTCACTTAAATTTAAGCTTTCTTTATACATTGGTATATAGTATGTTTTTTTAGACAGTTCATTTACATAATTGGCTTCTGCTTCAGCTTCTTTATTATACCCTATTATAGTAACAACCTTTCCTCTATAAAGAGGCGCGTCACAGGTAGCACAATATCCGACTCCTCTCCCTAGGAATTCTTCTTCCCCCTTTAATGCTTTTGTATATTCAATGCCAGTTGCCAATATAACTGCACTTGCTTCATACATTTTTTCATTTACAGCAACACCAAAATATTGTCCCATAGCATATATAGTATTTATTCTTTCATAAGTTATATTTATCCCCATGTTTGCCACATGCTGCTGAAATCTATCTTTTAACTGTATTCCTGTTATACCAGGAAGCCCTAGGTAATTATCTATTTTAGGTGCTTTTATTAATTTGCCACTGAGCTCGCTGCTTCCAAAAACAATTATATTTTTATTTCTTATTTTTGCATTAATTGCTGCTGACAGTCCCGCAGGGCCACTGCCTACTATAGCAATATCATATCTAGTGTCCATGCTATACCACCTCCAATTTTTATTTTCTAATTTCATAGTTAAAATGACAAATCAACTAAATTGTCAATTTGTCATTTTAACAAATAAATATAATTTAAACTATATATGTTTTTTCAAAGCATCTTTTATTGCATCCTTTGGTCTGAATCCAACAAATTTATCTACCATATTTCCGTTTTTAAATACCATTACAGTTGGAATACTTGCAATTTTAAATTGTGCTGCTGTAACAGGATTCTCATCTACATTTAACTTAAAGAATTTTGCCTTTTCCCCCAACTCATCTGAAACTTCTTCTATTATAGGAGAAAGCATTTTACATGGTCCACACCATGAAGCCCAGAAATCTACAACTACAGGAGTAGGTGCATTTTCAATTGATTGTGAAAAATCTTGATCTTTTATTTCCTCTACCATTATTTGCCCTCCTTATACCCCATAGGGGTATTATCTTTAATTATATTTTATAATATATTATCTACTAGGTCAACGTTTTTAGTCTATAAATTTAATGAAAAATAAAAATTTTAGTCATTTATCAAATTACTTATTATAGAATTATTGTAAATTGAATTAGGATATTTATCTACCAAGCTTTGAGCATATTTTTTTGCTTGTGACTTATCCGTATCTTTATATATAACGGCAAGTCTGTACAGTACAGTTTCTTCATAATCTCCATCAGAGAAGCCTTTATCATATTGGATATAATAATTTATAGCATTTTTTGTATCTCCTGAGGAATCTAAGGTTGTGGCAAGCATATATATTATGTCCGCATAAAGATAATTTTCACTTCCAAACTCATAAGCTTTTGTCAGATAAGCTTTGGCATTATTATAATCTTTACTATTTAAATAATTGGTTCCTAACTTATAAAAATAGGCAGATCCGTCTTGCTTTAAGAGATTTGAACCTTCTGAAAGAAGTGCTCCTTCATCAGTACTTAATTGTTTATCTTTCCACTTTTTAACCTCTATATATATAGAATCATAATCTTTATTTTGTATATAACCTTTAAACTTTTCCTGTGGGAAAACTTCTTTAGTGGTTTCGACTTTCGGTTTAGCCTTATTACTTACACCTGAAGCCTTTTGTCCACTATTTTTAATAGTAGAAGTTTTTATCTTTGCAAAATTTTTATTAAGCAAACTTTTATTTTTAATACCATTAAAAATTAATACAATTAAAACTACCGAACATATTACACCTGCTGAAATGCAAGCTACCTTTTTAAGTGGGAACTTTTTCTTTACTACATTTAAATCTTCAAGCATCTTCATGGTCTTTTTAGCTTCATCATTGTTTACATCAACTCTTAATACATTATTTAATTTTTCCAATGCACTTTTATACTCTCCCTTTTTTATATAACAAAGGGCACTGTAATTATTTACTTTAATATAATTAAAATCGCTTTCAGCACATTGTTCCAGTAACTTAAGTGCTTCATTTATTTTTAATTCTCTAATTAACCTTAAAGCCTTTACATACAAACTGAATCGAACATCATCTTCCTTTAAAGAACCGAGATATTTTTCTGAAACCCCATCTCCATTAACTTGATGGTTCATCTTCCAAAGTTTTTGAGCTTTATCTAAATCACCCTTAAGATAAAATAAAAGTCCCTTAAGATTAATAGATGCCCTATTTTTTATATTTAAAGATATACTTTCTTCACAAAGTTCTATTGCTTTATCTATATACCCATCATTATATTTTTTTAGAGCTTTATTGTATATTTTCTGAGACTTATCCATTTATCGTATATACCACTTTCCCATTAGAATTTTTAACTTCCATCTTATTATTTAAATTTGTGCTAAAAGAATTTATAGTCCAATTTTCTACATGACATTTATTATACACATCATCATCATATACATTGACTTTTAAATTTACAATATCTCCATTTTTCTCTGCAGACACTATCTGTTGTTTTTTACTTGGCATCTTTATTAATATTTCATTATCCCCTGTATCTACATTTAGCATATAAAGATCTCCACCTTTTGAAATGGATCCATTTGAATATCCTATAACCACCAATAAATTTTTATCATCAGCCCATTCCAAGTATTTCGGAGATAATTTAGTGTTGTTTTCAATTTGAAAGCTATAAACTTTCTGAGAACCTTTTATGATTATTTTCCCTGTACCCTCTTCTAATGCTTCACTGCCTTTTCCTTCTATACAGGCATTATAAGTTCCATTTTTGTTACTTTTCCAGGTAGTGTTAAAACTAACTGTAGAATTATTATTCATTTCTTGCTTTATAAATTTTATTTCACTTGAACTTTTAACAGCAGTAGAAGAAGTTTTCATTTTCTCCTTTGGCTTTTGAGTTTCTTTATTATTATTTGCATTGCTTGAGTCTATTTTTTTACTATTAGTACTACCGCTGCTTTGAGTGGAAGTAGAATTGCCTTTGCTGCCAAAACAGGCTGTAAGTCCTAAAGTAAAAATAACTAATAATGAACACATTATAAAACTCAATCTATTATTTTTCATGTATAATATATTCCTCCTTGTATAAAATTATATTGTTATTTTTCGGGCTATGCAGTCTTAGGCATTTTCAAATTAATAATCAATCAGTACATTAGCCTATTTTTTATCATACTAACTTAATATTTAATTAAATTATACCATAATAATTCTATGCTAAAAACTACTGGTATGCTATTCTACCAGTAGTTTTTAATGTTACTTTTTCATTATAAGTTCTTTTGCCTTTAATATAGAGGAAGCACTCATAGAGAATTCATCTAATCCATATTCTACTAAAGTTTCAACAGCATTTTCATCTCCAGCCATTTCTCCACACATTCCACATATTTTTCCCTGTTTATGTGCAGCTTCTATGGTCATCTTTATAAGTTTCAAAACTGCTGGATGCATTGGATTGTAAAGATAAGCTACTTTTTCATTCATCCTATCTGCTGCTAAAGTATATTGTATTAAATCATTAGTTCCAATACTGAAAAAGTCCACATACTTTGCAAGTTCATCTGAATTTACTGCGGCTGCAGGTATTTCTACCATTATTCCTGTTTGTAAATCTTTATTAAAACTCTTTCCCTCTTTAGTAAGTTCATCCATACACTCTTTCAATATTTCCTTGGCCTTTAAAAATTCTTCCAAAGAACTTATCATTGGAAACATTATTCTTAAATTTCCGAAAACAGATGCTCTCAAAAGAGCTCTTAGCTGGACTTTAAATATATCCGTTCTATCCAAACAAAGCCTTATAGCCCTATACCCTAAGAAAGGATTCATTTCCTCCGGTACAGGTAAATAGGAAAGCTTTTTATCTCCTCCTATATCTAATGTTCTTATAATTACAGGTCTTTTACCCATTTTCTCCACTACAGTTTTATAAGCATTAAATTGTTCCTCTTCTCCAGGCATACTATCCCTATCCATATATAAAAATTCGGTTCTAAAAAGTCCTATACCCTCTCCCCCATTTTTTAGAACCTGATCTACATCTTCTGGCTTACCTATGTTTCCAAAAACCTCTACTTTATTTCCATACTTTGTAAATGTTTCTACATCTATTAAAGCTTTAAGTTTCTCTCTTTCTTTATTATAATTTTCTTTTTTTATCTTATAAGTATTTAAAGTATTTTTATCCGGGTTTATTATAACTTCACCTTCTACTCCATCTACTATAATAAGGTCTCCATCTTTAACTGAATCTGTTATATCGTTTAGGCCAACTACTGCTGGTATTTCAAGGGTTCTAGCCATAATTGCACTGTGAGAAGTTCTTCCTCCAATGTCTGTAACAAAGGCTATTACTTTACTCTTATCCAGCTGTGCTGTATCTGAAGGAGTTAAGTCATGAGCTACAACTACCGTATTATTTTCCATGTCAATTATGGAAGAGTTATTTCCTGTAAGGTTTGCAAGTATTCTACTACCTACATCCTTTATATCTGCTCCACGTTCTCTCATATACTCGTCTTCCATAGCCTGAAAGGTTTTCATATATAAATCTACTATATCATAAAGTGCACTTTCTGCATTCACATGATCATTTACTATCTTTACTGTTACTGCACCTGCAAATTCTACATCATCTAAAAGCATAATATGACTTTCAAATACTTCTGCCTTATCTTTACCTACTTCTTTTTCAGCTTTTGCCTTAATTTTCTCCAATTGACTCTTTGATAATTCAAGGGCTTTTTGAAACCTTTCTTTTTCCTGTATCACATCATCTATATGCCTTTTTTCTATACTTATTTCAGTTTTCATTTTTACAACTACTTTTCCTATTGCATAACCTTTAGAAGCCGATATACCTTTTTTCATTTATTTTCCTCCTAAAATCGTATATTTATACAAAGTTATATATAAATGTTGCTATAAATATTTATTTTTTACATAATTATATCTCATATTCAAAAATTTTTAAATATATGTACTATAAATTAATCATTTCAATATAAACAGAGTTCTTGGCATCAGATGGAGTTTTGGACTCCACCTGATGCTTAGAACTCGTTATCCAGGGACGTAGCTGCTCTTTACTCACACTTGGAGAAGTGGGAGTATTAGAGCAGGTAGTCATCGGATAAAATATTACAATTTAGAAAATAACTGTCTAAGTTATGCATAAATAGTATCTATTTAATTAAATCCTGAAATTGACTTGAATCTTTTACAGGATCAAAATCTTTCTCTTCTCTAGCAATAGATTTAATATCTGGTGACATATTTACGGCTATTTTTAAAAATTTAACTGTATTTTCAACATCTCCACGTCTTCCATATATGCTAGCCTTTCCATAATAACTCCAAATATAATTTTCTATCTCCAAATCTTTATCATACCAATTAAGTGCATCATCGTATTTGGCATAAAGTTCATAAGCCAGAGCTTTATTGAACCTGGCATATCCAAAATTAGGGTTAATTTCAAGTGCTTTATCTATATTTTTCATACCTTCTTCATAGTTATTACTGTAACATAATGCTATACCCTTTATATTATAAGCTTTATAAAATTCCTTATCCTCATTTATAATTTCATCCGCTTTAGCAATAGCATCAGAGTACTTTTTATTGCTAAAAAGCTTTTGTGCTTCATCATATTTTTTCTCTTCATCCTTTTTTCCATCTGCAGGTTTTATAACTGAATTTTTTTCTACATTATTATTAGATTTTTGTATAACGTTTTCATTTTTTTTATTCATATAGATGTCTTTTCCTATAAGTGCTATGGAAAATATACAAAGAACACAAAATATTATCACTTTAGTCTTTAAAGAAAATTTCCCGAATAATCTGGAGCCCATTCTTTTTCTATTTTTAAAAGCCATCTATTTCTCCCCCTAAAAAGCCTTATGAAGTTTATTCTTTACAATGTCTCTTCCTCTATCAGAATTTAAAAATTGCCAGGTAGATTGTGGAACAATTTTCTCTATTACATCCATTCTACCTGCACATAAAAGCTTCCTTACCTTGGAAGCACTTATATATTCTTCATTATACTTTTCTCTTTCAATTTCTACAACCTCTACATTATAGATAGGCATAATTTTTTTCAAGGTTTCATTATAAGTGCTGGTAACATCACAATAAGGTTCCTTTCCTACAAATCTTTTTTTTATATTAAACCTCTTACAAATATACTTCCCAAATATGCCGCTGTCTATTTCTTCATAAGCCTGTAATCTTTCATCTGTTTTTTTTATGAAATAATTGGGGAATGTAGCTTGAGATATAATGTATTCTCCTGCTGGAATTACTTTAACATTTTTTAAATCTTGTGTTCCTGTTTTCACCATAGTATATCTATCAGAAAATGGGAAGTCAGATCTATCCTCCTCCACCAAAAACAATAAAACTTGATTACAGTTTTTTGCAGCTTCTTCTACCAAATACCTGTGTCCTTTTGTAAAAGGATTGCAATTCATCACTAAAGCAGTACTTTCTATATTATTGTCTATAGAATATTTTTCACTTATACTATCTAAAAATTTATCTATATTATATATACCATACTCTAAAAGGGCAGCTTTTTCTGCTCTATATAAAAGTTTAAAGTTCAAAGAAGTAAACACATTGATTCTATCTGGTTTTGTAAATATAAAATTATGAAATATTCCTTCATTAAAACTCTTGTCAATTAAATGGGATATAAGTGATGAAGTTAAATTTTCCCCTCTCATGTCTTCTGACACTGCAAAACATTTGAATATGTTGCCTGCCTTAGAACAAGTTGCCTTTATGCTTCTATTATTGTCTCTAAGTACTACAGTGTAGTCTACATCTTCGTCCAGTGTTAAATCAAACTTTTGTAAAAAACAAATTACCTCATCTTTTTCCTGCTCCGAACTCAAATCTATACTTTCAAGGGATAAATCGTACATAACTTCATCCTTCCTTCCCATCTTTTTGTAAAATTAAGATATAACTTTTCTAACTACATCAATTACAGTTCCATCTCTATACTCAACTACTGCTACTATTTCATCAGAAGTTTTTATAGCCTCTGGTTTTCCTGTCATCTTCTCAGCTGTTTCCTTTAATTCTTCTATAGTCATAACTGGCAAATTAGCTTTCTTTAATTTTTCTATTAAATCTTCTCTTTTTGGATTTACTGCTATTCCTCTATCTGTTACAACTACATCTATACTTTCTCCTGGTGTGGTTACTGTAGTTACCTTGTCCTTTATTATTGGTAGTCTACCTTTTATAAGATTTGTAACAACTATGGCAAGCTTTGCTCCTGCTGCAGTATCGCTGTGTCCACCTGAACCACCCATTATCATACCATCTGATCCTGTTGTTACATTTACATTAAAATCTGTATCTATTTCTGTAGCTCCTAGTATCATCACATCTAGATTATTTACTACTGAGCCTCTGTTATGTGGGTTTCCATACATAGAACCTGACATTGTCTGGTGTTTTGGATTGTCTCTATAAGATTCCACTGCTTTTAAGTCAAAACACTGTACATCAAAAATGTTTCTAAACAGTCCTTCTTGAAGCATATCAACTATATATCCTGTTATTCCTCCTGCTGCAAAACTGCCTGTAACTTCTTTTTTCTTCATTATATCTTTCAATTCCATAGCTACTGCAAGAGAAGTTCCTCCTGCTCCTGTCTGAAAAGACATTCCTTCTTTTACAAGTCCTGATGCTTCTATTACCTTTGAAGCCATCTTTGCTATTTTAAGTCCTACAGGATCTTTTGTTATCCTGGTAGTTCCTGATACTATTCCTTCAGGGTTCCCTATGGAATCCATTTTTACTACATAATCTACATATTCCTGACTTATTTCTATTGGACATGCAGGATAAGGTACTAAGTTATCTGTAACTGCTACAACTGTATCTGCATACTGGGCATCTGCTATTGCATATCCGAGAGATCCACAAGCAGATTTTCCATATACTCCATTTATATTTCCATAGGTATCTGCTGTAGGGGCACCAATAAATGCCACATCTATATGAAGATCACCACTTTCAATTGCCCTTGGTCTTCCACCATGAGTCATCATGATTGAAGGTTTCTTTGAATACCCTTTTGATATTGCTTCTGCTACTGGCCCTGATATATAATCCGCTATAATCTGGGTAACTACTCCATTTTTCATATGCTCTACCAGCGGTTCATGTATTGGAAATATACTACTTGCTGCTACAGTTATATCCTTTATTCCTCTTTTGGCAAGTGCATATATTACATTGTTAAGTACAAAATCTCCATTTCTCAAATGGTGGTGAAATGACACAGTCATCCCATCCTTTAATTCTATCTTATCAAGTACTTCATCTATACTATTTAATACCTTATCTTCTCCAGGTTTTACACTTTTTATTTTTACTCCTGCCTTTTCTCTTAATCCATAGTTTGCAAAGGCACCTTCAAAAGGCTTTACCTTGCCATAACCTTCTATGTAATCAGGAATTTCTCTTCCAACTGAATTTTTCACTGTAATCCCTCATTTCTACTTATTATTCTCAATTTATCTAATTAAATAAACAGAATTTTTGGCATCAGATAAATCCAAGTAATTTTGCTAGTTCTACAGTAGTTACTGCTCTGCTTATTACTGGGGCATCTACCATTTTCCCATCTAATGAAAATACTCCAAGTCCTTTTTGTTGTGCTTCATCTCTTGCTTTTAGCACTCTAACAGCATGGTCTATTTCTTCTTTTGCAGGTGCAAATACTTCATGTATACTGTCAATTTGCCTTGGATTTATAGCTGCCTTTCCTGTAAATCCTAACTTTTTCGCTGTTGTTGTATCTTTTTTCAATCCTTCATAATCATTTGTATCTGTAAATGGTGTATCTATAGCATCTACCCTAGCTGCCCTACAAGCTGTAGAAACTCTATTTCTTGCGTAGAATATTTCCTGACCTTCCTTTGTTCTCTTTATTCCAAAATCAGAAGTCAAATCCTCTGCTCCTAAGAGTACAGCTGCCACTCTTTTTGATGAGTTTATTATGTTATATACGTTTTCAAGTCCATAAGCAGTTTCAACTATAGGTATTAATTTTATTGAACCTTTTTCAAATGATTCTTCTTCCTCTATGCCAGTTAATATTTTATCTATTTCTTCTAATTGTTTTTCAGTTGCCTTTGGAATCATTAGCGAATCAGGTTTAACTCTAGCTATAGTATCTATATCCTTTGGTCCATATTCTGTATCTAAAGGATTTACCCTAACTACAAGTTCTACCTTAGAATAATCTACATTGCAAATGGCTTCTTTTACAAGCAATCTTGCACTATCTTTTTCTGTAAGACTTACTGCATCTTCCAAATCAAGTATGACAGAATCTGCTCCAAGTATAGGTGCATTTTGAAGCATACCTGGATTGTTTCCTGGCATAAAAAGCATTGTTCTTCTTAATTTTTTCATTACAATCACCTCTCTATAATGCTCTTCTCAAAGCTGTTTCAACTCTTGCTTTAATAGTATAGTCCAGTGCTCCCTTGTCCTGAGCTTTTATCACTGCACTTTTTACTCCCAGTTCATTTACTTTATCTAATATGGTCTTTTTTATTTGTTTTCCAAATTGTTTCATAACTACACTCTCAAGTTCAAGTTCTATACCATCCTTATCATTTGGCATTACCATGATGAGTATGTCATTTGACTCAAGAGTACCTGCCTTTGCTGGTTTATTTATTTTCATAAAATGCTACCTCCTTAAAATATGGATTATCCTGCATAATTGCAACATAATCCACATCAATTGTTTGCTTCTAAAATCTATCAATGAATCCTACTTAGACTGGCCCACAGAGTCCAAGTACTCTTTTCGTCCTGATTCATATAAATTATTGCCCTCTGAATCTATTACTACAATTACAGGTAAGTCTTTTACTTCTAATTTTCTTATAGCTTCAGAATCCAAATCTTCATAAGCTACTACTTCTGCTTTCTTTATGGATTTTGCTACAAGTGCTGCAGCCCCGCCTATTGCAGCAAAGTAAACAGCTTTATTTTTCTTCATGGATTCTATAACTTCTTTTGAACGAAGGCCTTTTCCTATCATTCCCTTTAAACCTATATCAAGCAGTCTTGGTGCAAATGGATCCATTCTATAACTACTTGTTGGTCCTGCTGAACCTATTACATGGCCTGGTTTTGCAGGACTTGGTCCTGCGTAATATATTATTTCATCTTTTACATTTATAGGAAGTGATTTACCTTCATCTAATAATTCAACTAATCTCTTATGAGCAGCATCTCTAGCAGTATATATTGTCCCTGATATTAAAACACTATCCCCTGCTTTTAAAGTTTTAACCTTTTCTTCCGTTAACGGAGTAGTTATCTTTTTTTCCATATACATGCCGTTAAATAAAACGGCTTTTCAACTCCTCTCTGAATTTCAACTTGAAATTTAATATTACAATTCTATTTCCTTATGTCTTGTAACGTGACAATTTATATTTACGGCTACAGGTAATCCTGCTATATGGGTAGGATAAGTTTCTATATTTACTGCAAGAGCTGTAGTCTTTCCCCCTAGTCCTTGAGGTCCTATACCAAGGAGATTTATTTTGTCTAAAAGTTCATTTTCTAAATCTGAATAAAACTTATTTCTATTTCTTTCAGATAATGGTCTTACAAGAGCTTTCTTTGCAAGATTTGCAGCCTTGTCAAAAGTTCCTCCTATACCTACTCCTACAACCATAGGAGGACATGGATTTGGTCCTGCGTCCTTTACTACTTTTATTACAAAATCTTTAACACCCTTAAGACCATCTGCTGGTTTAAGCATTTTTATCTGACTCATATTTTCTGATCCAAATCCTTTAGGAGCCACTTTTATGTTAAGTTTATCTCCTGGAACTATTTCATAATATATTACTGCAGGAGTATTGTCCTTAGTATTAACTCTATTTATAGGATCAGAGACTACAGATTTTCTTAAATACCCTTCTACATACCCCTGGCCTACTCCCTTATTTATTGCGTCTTCTAAACTTCCTCCTACTATATGAACATCCTGGCCAATTGTTATAAATACACAAGCCATTCCTGTATCTTGACACATAGGCACATCTTCATTTTTAGATATATCTATATTTTCAAGTATTTTACCTAAAATGTCTTTTGCAGTAGGCCATTTTTCGTCCTCTTCACATTCTTTTATCTTTTTCTTAACATCCTCCGAAAGATAATAATTGGCATCTATACAGAGATTTCTAACAGCTTTAGTTATAGTGGATACATCTACTTCTCTCATAATTTAACACCATTCTCCTTAATTGTATTTTTAATGTATAACAAGCTCATTATATAAGGTTTTAAAGCAAAAAATCAACTCGTTTTACGTATACTAATTTTTAATTACTAAAATATATCTAAAAGTTAATAAAACATATTTTAGGTCCAATAAAGTATATATGAAAAGGCAGTTTAAAAAACCGCCTTTTCATATATTTTCTATTTTCTTCTATTTACTAATGCAACTACTCTATTCATTTCATTATTAACTATCATATATCCTTCATCTACACCCATACCTGGTTTTGCAAGAACTTGTTTTGCACCGCAAGCCATTCCTATGTTAGTTGTAACTTCTGCGGATCTGTTTGTTTCATTACAAGTTCCTCCACAATAAGCTCCCATATCATGATCTTTACAATACATGATAGCATCAGCTATATTGTTAACTCCACCTAAATCTGGAGTTTTTATTTGAACCATATGACCTGCTTTATTATCTGTAAAGAATTTAACATCATCTACTGTATTACACCATTCATCTGCTACTAATTCTGCATCTATTTTTCTACTATCTATCTCTGCTCTCAAATCCCTTAGAGCTTCCATCTGTTTTTGTCTATCTTCTACATCCATTGGTCCTTCAATTCTCAAATGGAATGGATTTGCTGCTTCTGCAAGTGAAGCTATATAGTCAGCCATAGCTTTTGTATCATATTTAAAGGCAATACCTATAGTTCCATATACATCAATGTGGAATATTGGGCTGTAATCTTTAGAAGTTCTAAGTTCTATTACTCTATTTCTAAGCCACTTAACATATTCTAAAAGTTTTTCTCCATGCATTCCAAGTTTTTCTTCTACATTGTTTATAAGGGCATGTGGCATAACATCTGCACCTTTTATTATCATCTTGTCTACATTATCATATCTGTCATCACCGGATTGTGTAAATATTGGAACTCTCTTTATTTCACCTTTTGGATTATATTCATTTCTTATAACTTCTGCCATTGTTATTTTCTTTGATTTTGCTACAGCATCTAATATAGCTTGTGTTATACCATATCTTATAGCTGTATGAAGTCTCTTACCATTTACCTTCATACTATCAAATTCTTCTGCTAATGACTTAAACTCGTTTAATTCTCTTCCTATTAATTTTGGAGCTATTTCCTTTTCTATAACTGGTATAAAATCTTTAGCTAAAAATAATGGATCTCTTCCACCTGCACCTGAATATTGAACAGCAGCACAATCGCCATAAGCTACCTGTCCATCTTCTAGTACTAGCATTACGGATATAGCTTCTCCTGCCTGTCTAACTTTAGCAAATCCATCTGTTACAGGTTCACCTACATAAGTAAATCCATTATGTTTAGCTCCTTTTTTTATAGCTCTCTGATCATCAAAATAAAATCCTGTTTTTCCTTCTGAGCAAATTACGTCAACTATTTTCATTTTAAGTCCTCCTTGAAAATTAAACTGTTTTTTAATTATTTTTCTTTTGGTCTTCCTATAAGTACTCCCTGTCCAACTGCAAATATATCATCTATAGTCATTTGAAAGCTTACTTCTCTATTTTCAAATTTTCCTCTTTCCTGTAACTTTCTCTGATTAAAGTCTTTTAATTCCTGACTAAAAGGAACATTTCCAAAGTGCAAATATCTAACTGCTCCTGTATTATCTCTTGCTGGCATCATCTTGCCTGCATTATATTTACTTGGTGCAAATGGTACATCTATAACTCCAGTTTCAAATGCTTTTACTGTTCCTACAGCTAAATCTCCCTTTCCAAGTTCAAATACTTTATCCAATATGCATTTTACTTCTGCTTTAATTACTGATATTTCATCTTCCAGATCTTTTGACATAGGAAGTCTCTGTCCACTTAACATATTTAAAGCCATTTTTGTAGCTTTTATTCCTGCTGCATTAGCTTCTTTGGTAGGGATTCCTATAGCTTCATGAGGTGTCTTAACTATAACTTTTGTTGCTCCTGCAAGGGCTGCTGTAGCCGCTCCTGTAGATATAACTCCAAAAGCTTTTGCTTCATCTGCAGGGAATCCTCCCATCCACTGATGAAATACTGTAGTTATATAAACATCATTGTATCCGTACTTTTTCAAATATTCATCTATCTGCTGCTCTAATGCTTTCATAGCTGCTACATCCTGAATTACATTACCACACTCACCATATCCTACAGTTATATTCTTAACACCCTGTTCTGCTGCAAGTAACCCCTCTATTATAGCTACTGCATTTGAAGTACTTGGTGGTACTAATGTTCCTGTAAGCGGTCCAAACGGTTCTCTATTTATGGATACTCCATTTTCTTCATAGAACCCAACTAATCTATCACAATACTGCCAATCTACAAGTGACTTAGCTATTGAAACATTCTTTGCATAAGGCACATTATAGGATATACATCCTCCTTCATTTGAAGTAAATCCACCTGCATGAATTATTTCTGCTAAAAGTCTTGAATCTGGAGTACCATGTCTAGCCTGTACTGGTAGATCCAATGCTTCTACTACTTGTCTGCATCCCTTAACTCCGTGATTTACTCCTGGGAATCCATTTAAAAGTGACCTTCCCTGAGATTTACTTTCTTTTATACCTACTTCACATTCATCATATCTATTTTGTCTCGTATAACTATCTATAGTTGTTGGAAGGAGATCAGCTCCTCCTTCATCTTGTAAATGTTTTAATAATTTAATATGATCATCTATAAGTGCAACTCCAGCTCTTGGTTGAGCTAAAGTAATTCCCTGTTCTTTTGCCTTTATTAACTTTTTAGGGAAGCTTTTATGCTCAGGCAATTTCTTTAAATAATCTACTGCTTCCTTAAGATCAACTTCCTTACCTGTTGGCCATTGACTTAAAACTTCTTCTCTAACTTTAAAAAATTGTTCTTCTGACCATTTTTTATTTTTAAGTTCCATATCTTTACCCCCTTATATTTTCTATTTTGTTATACAACATATTTTTTTAGTGTTAACTAAATATTTTTTCATTATTCTAACTGCTATGTCCGGATACTCTTCTGAAAGCAGTCCCATAGCAGATAATATATAACTTCTATCTATTAAATACTCTGGATTCTTTGGCTTCAAATGCATAGGATCTTCTGTAGTAAAAATTCCTGCTTTTAATATTTCTTCAGGATTTTCACTGTGAACCAATACTCCACCTGTTCCTATGAGATATTTGGTATTCAAAAGATCTTTTCCTATCTGAGAATATACAACTCCACAAGGGGTATACACACTAGTTAAAACTCCAACATGTCTTTCCATAGCCATTTCCGTAGCTACCTTTGCCATTGCTTCATCAAATTTTATATCTCTTTCATTATCAGGAATCATTTTTATATTTTCACTTCTATATTTACAGCCAGCCTCTATATCTATGCTTTTATCATCTAAATATTTGAGTACCCGTTTAGTACTGGCAGCTTCCCACAAGGACACTGCGGAATATCTCATTCCCAGATCTCCTTCTACAGTTCTCTTTGCAAAAGGCTCCTGTAATCCTCTTAAAGTCACTGCTGGTTTTGTAGGCTCTCCGTCAGCCAAAGAATGTACATCCGTAGTAGCTCCACCTATATCCACTACTACTAAATCACCTATACCCTCTTCTTTATCACTTCCAAGGCTCAAAGTTTTAGCAGCTTTTAATACCGCAGCTGGTGTAGGCATAAGGATGCCATTTATATAGTTTTCAGCATTTTTCATACCTTTAGCTTCAACTATTTTTTCCATGAATATTTTTCTTATTTCTTCCCTAGCTGGTTCAACATTCAAAGTATTTAGCTTAGGCATTACATTTTCAGCTACTTTATAAAACATTCCTGCATCTTCTAATATTTTTGATATTTCATCTTCTGCTACTTTATTTCCTGCTACAACTATAGGAATGTCCATTCCACTTTTAGCTAGCAATTTAGCATTGCCAATTATGCACTCTTTATTTCCACCATCTGTTCCACCGGCTAAAAGTATCATGTCTGGCTTTGAATTTTTTATCTCTTCCATTTCTTTTGAACTCAAATCATAACTATAAACATGCATAACTCTTGCTCCAGCACCAAGTGCTGCTCTTTTAGCAGCTTCAGCAGTAAGCTCTGGTACAAGGCCTATAGCAACCATTTTTAGTCCACCTGCAGCAGACGAGCATGCTAGCTTTTTTACAAAATCAACTTTTTTATCTTTTAATTTACTTTGTAATTCTGCATAGGCTTTGTTAAAACCTATCATTATGTCATCTTCCACTGTAGTTATAGCTTTAGCTGTGCCTAAAATCACTTCATTTTCTATATCTACAGCTGTCAACTTTGTATAGGTACTTCCAAAATCTATAAGCAAATATCCTTTCATAATTAACCACCTCTGTTCTCATAAAGAGGATTCAATAATTAGATTACTTTTATACATTTAAATCTTTTTTCAAATCATTAATTGTAACTTCAGGTAATGTTCCTGGTGGATATATTCTATCAAATCCCATACTCTTAAACTTATTATATACATCTTCCCACTTTTGTTTTCCAACTACTAAATTTCCGCCTGCATAAATTAGTATACCTTTAAGACCTGATTCATCACATTTTTCTCTAAGTCCCCTGCAGTCCATTTCTCCATGTCCATAAAGTGATGATACTAAAATAGCATCTGCTTTAGTTTCAATTGCAGCATTTATAAAATCTTCTTGTGGTGAAAGAACTCCTATATTTATTACGTTAAATCCAGCTTCTGTAATGGCATGATCTAATATTTTATTTCCAACTGCATGACAATCAGATCCAATTACCCCTAAAACTATGGTTTTCATTATAAAACACCTCCAAATTGCATAAATACCAATTAATTAAAATCTTTATTAGCATATATTAAAAAATAAATAATATTATTTATTTTCAATCTTATTAAATGTCAATTTGCATACTCTAGTTTAATTATTTTGATTGAGTTCAACTATTTTCGATTTTAAATCTTTAATTGAATTATCATCCAGATTATATAAAAATCTCATTATATGCTTCTTGTCCACATTATGTGACTCAACATCTTTATATCTTCCTGGTGAAACTATCAATATATCTACATTATTTATAACTCTTTCAAGTTCCTGATCATTAAAAGTATTAGTAAACTGAATATCAATATCCCCAAGCCCTGCTCTTTCAAGTGCTCCTCTTGCTTTAAACATAAACTCCTTAGAAATACATACAAAAGCAAATTTAGTATTACTAGGATATCTAGCAATCTTAACTATTGTTGCCAAATCTACATTTATGGCTACACCTATTACTTCTTTGTGTAATCCTTCCGTTAGTTTAATTACTTCATTCACATGGTTAAAAGTTGCTATTATAACTTGGCTTTTTTCTATAATCTCCCTAGTCTCGCTGCTTATATTCCTTATGTCATCAAGGGTAAAAGGCACTATATTCATGTCTGTGCTTTCCATAAGCTGTTTACTAAACATTCTAGATTGCTCTATGTTACATTCCACATATACTGCACTAATTTTACTTATAAGTTCTTTCTTTTCCCTTATTCTTTGAGTGACAATTTCTAAAAATACATCTGGATCTATACCCGATTCAATAGCTTCTTCAAACGCAAGATCTATAAACTTTGTTATTTTTTCCTTTGTATTTTGAACTTTCCAAGGATTTGCTTCTTCTGCTACAAAAGTTCCTCGTCCCTGGTAAGATTTTAAAACGCCATCCTGTTCCAATTCATTATAAGCTGTGCTTATAGTATTTCTACTTACATTAAGTTTTTCAGATAATTCTCTTTCTGTAGGCATTTTTTCGCCTACCTTAATGAGGTTACTTTTAACTAAATCCATTATTTGGCTTTTTACTTGTAAATATAATGGTACTCCACTATCTTTATTTATTTTAATGTTTATGGCAATCACCTCAAATTATTGGATTAATGGATTAATCCATTACTTTACCTAAAGGGTACCATAATGCAGGATTAAAATCAATAGCTTTTTGTAAACTTTCAATTTTCAGAAAATTCTTATGAAATTGTTTTCAAAATGTGTTTTTAAAGGATTAGAGACTAAACAAACTCCTTCTTCAATTAGTCTAAATTCAAGGATGGCTACCATTAATTAGTCCAATTTTACTTGGCCCAACCTTAAAGTCCAATTTTGAGAAATGTATCCTAAAATAAGATATCTGAACAATTCCTCTTTAAGAATTGCATATCCCTATGCAATTCTTAAAATTATCTCCATATAAGGGTTATTTTATTGTAAATATTGGGGAACAAAATTTTTTCCAATATAGATATGCTAAATTTTTTATTTAATTATGATTTTCCTTAACAACACTATTCTTTTTTTTAGTTACATTTTTATTAATGCCAAATACATAATAACAGATAATTAAACCTGCTATCCAAATAGGTCCTAACACAACTGCTATTACAGTATCTGGGTTAAATGCCATCATTATAAATACAAATACTAGATATGCTAAACTAATATAACTTACATAAGGATACCCTTTAGCTGGAAATTTTAATTTTCTTATTTGTTCATGTGTAAGAGTCTTTCTAAATTTCATTTGTCCAAGTACAATCATAAACCAGGCAAAAAGTCCTGCAAAAGTTGCAACAGATGCAATATATGTAAATACTCGTGCTGGAAGAAAATAATTAAGTATAACACCTATAAGCATACATGCTGCAGAACCTAGTATTGCATTCTTAGGTACTTTTGTACTACTAAGCTTGCTAAATATTTTAGGTGCCCCACCTTGAAGAGATAAATTGTATACCATACGTCCTGTCGTATAAATACCACTATTACATGAAGACAGTGCTGCAGTAAGTACAACAAAGTTTATAATTCCAGCTGCAGCTTTAATTCCTATTTTATTAAATGTTAAAACAAAAGGGCTTCCCATTGTTCCTATTTTATCCCAAGGATAAAGTGACATAATTACTGTTAATGATCCAATATAAAATATGCAAATTCTCCAAAAAACCTTATTAATGGCTGATGGTATGGTTTTTTCAGGATTTTTTGCTTCTCCTGCCGTAATTCCTATAAGTTCAGTTGCGAAGAAAGCAAAAGTAACTAATGGGAGTGCTTTTAGTAAACCTTTTATTCCATTGGGGAAAAATCCTCCATTACTCCATAAATTTTTAAATCCTACTATCTTTCCTCCATTTCCTATTCCAGTAAATACCACAATTAAACCTAAAATTATCATGGCAATAATAGCAACCACTTTTATAATTGCAAACCAAAATTCAAATTCTCCATAAGCTTTTACATTAATTAAGTTTATAGTTATCATTAAAGCAAGTGCTACAAAAGCAGATACCCACCTTGGAACTGATGGAAACCAAAAATTTATGTAAATACCAATAGCCGTAATTTCTGCCATACAACATGAAATCCAATTCAACCAATAAGTCCATCCTGTTAAGTAGCCCGCAAGTGGTCCTATATACTCATTAGCATAAGCACTAAAAGAACCTGCCAGCGGCTGTTCCACTGACATTTCACCAAGTGCACGCATGATGAAAAATAAAATAACTCCACCTATGGCGTAATCCAGTAGAATTGAAGGTCCTGCCATATTAATAGTACTTGCAGATCCTAGAAATAATCCAACTCCAATGGCACCACCCAGTGCTATTAACTGAATATGCCTTTCTTCCAATCCACGATTGAGATCTTCATGTAAACCAGAATTTTCATTACTCATGTAAAATCCTCCCTTTATTTTTATATTTATAAGTCATATCTCTTTATATCTCTATATAATGTAGACACACTTATTCCTAACTCTTTTGCAATCCTCTGTTTTGCTAAAAAGGTATTACCATATTTAAGTAATAACTCTTTAATAGAATTTTTTCTCATTAATTTCAAACTACTGCACTGATTATTTTCTTTATTACTATTTAGATTATTGTTAAGCTTTGCTGGAATACAATCTGGCATCAATATATTAGTACTAGCCATATTAACTGAGTATTCGATAACATTTTCTAATTCTCTTACATTTCCCGGCCAATTATATAATAGTAAATGTTTTTTTACCTCTTCTGATATACTAACAATATTTTTTTTAAATTTTTCGTTATATTTCCCCAGGAAATATTCAGCTAACAATATAATATCCTCAGGACGTTTTCTAAGAGGTGGTATCATTATCGGTATTACACATAATCTGTAGAAAAGATCCTCTCTAAATTCACCATTTTTCATCATCTCTTCAAGATCTTTATTGGTTGCTGCAATTATTCTTACATCTAATCTTATTGATTTTACACCTCCAACCCTTTCTAGTTCACCCCGTTCAATAACTCTAAGTAATTTAGGTTGTAAATGCAAAGACAAATCTCCAACTTCATCAAGAAAAATGGTTCCACCATTGGCAAGTTCAAATTTACCTGGTTTTCCTCCCTTATTAGCTCCTGTAAACGCGCCCTTTTCATATCCAAAAAGTTCACTTTCGAGAAGGTTTTCAGGTATAGCGGCACAGTTTATTGCTATAAAAGGTTCATTTTTTCTTCTACTCATCTTACAAATTGCCCTAGCAAATACTTCTTTTCCTGTACCACTCTCACCTAAAATTAAAATGTTAGATTCACATCCTGCAGCTTTTGTAGCAAGGCTTTTAGCCTCATTGATAAGTTTGCTATTTCCCTTTATGCTGTCAAAGTTTATATTCAAATGTGAAGCATCTGCTAAAAGTTTATAAGCTATATTTCCTAATTCTTTCTTTTTCTTAAATACAAAGAGAATATCTATTTTTTCATTACTGTTATTAATAAACTTTACGCTTAAAAACATTCTATTATTAGGAATTGGATATTTTAAAACTACCTCAAATTCCTTATCATATTCTTTTGTATCTTTCATAACATATTCAAAATAATTTTCCGAGAAAATATTCTGAATATTCTTCTCATTTTTTAACATTCCTTTCATAACACTGTTATAAATAAGTATATTTCCTGAAGAATCAGTTAATACAACACCCTCACTTATAGAATTTAAAACTGTCAATAGTCTATCTTTTGTCTCTTTTTCTTTTATTTTAATTAAAATGGTTTCTCCTAATTTTTTAGCAAATATACTCAGCTTATCTCTCATTTTAATTTGTTTTTCTTTAAGCTTTGGTGTAAGAGATAAAATAGTAATAGCTCCTATACACTTCACATCATTTTTTATAGGATAATATATGGAATATTCATTAAAACACTTCCCATATGCACTAATGGGGCAAGTTTTACAAATGTCACTTCCATTGGGGCTGTCAATAACTAGAGGTTTACCATTTTTAATAACATAGTCATTGGCACATCCCTTAGGAAGAGCTTGGCCAATCGATTTTTTGAATAATCCGCTTGCTGCAACTCTTACTAAATGGCTGTCTACAACATAGATATCAAATTCAATAACTGAACTCGTTGTCTCTATTAAATTTTGTATAAATTCTCTTATCTCATACATTGAACTATACATATTATTTCACTATCCTGACTAAAACTGTATGTTGTTTGATATTAATTAGCATATCATAGTAATAACTAAAAACTTTCCATCATAATGATTAACAATATATCATAAATATAGTTTATACTTAAATATAGTTAAAACTACATAATTATACTTAAATATACTTTATACATAAAATATACAATTAGGCTATAGTAACCTTACTTTTTCTAGAAATCTTATTTTTTCTACATGCCTCTATAAATGCCTTAAAAATAAGGAGCTGTTCACAATGTTTTTCTTCTAACATTTCAGGATGCCATTGCGTCCCTAATATAAACCTATCTTCTTTCATTTCAATAGCCTCTACTATTCCATCTGGTGACATTGCAGCAACATTAAAAATACTAGCAACATCTTTTATTGCTTGATGATGGTAGGAATTTACTTCTAGTGTATTTCTATTTAAAATTTTATGCAATTTGCTCTTTTCATTAACTAAAACTTTGTGTACAGTATTATACTTTGGCGAACCTATTACAGAATGATTTATAGTAGAATTGTTTTTTAAGTTCGATGAAACTTGGCATAAATCTTGATAAAGTGTTCCCCCACAAGCGACATTTAATAGTTGATATCCCCTACAAACACCCAAAATAGGAACATTACTTTTATTAATAATTTTTTTAGCCAAATATAACTCCTGTGCATCCCTTTCTGGAATAACTTCTCCTATTTCAGGTCCTATTTCTTCTCCATAATACTTTGGTTCAATATCAGCTCCTCCTGCAAAAATTATGCCATCTACAATATCTATGGCATTTTCAATGTTACCCCTATTGGTGAATACAGGAATAATTAAAGGAACTCCTCCGACTTCTTCTACTACCTTAACAAAATCATTTGCTGCAATTTGCCAGTTCAACTTACTACCAAGACCATTATAAATTTCATCCAACCCATAGCAATAATCTGCACATATACCTATAATTGTTTTCATACTTTATTTCCTCCTATAAAAAATATTAATATATTTTAAATATGACAATTTAATTTATTCATTAAATGTAATTCCTCTCCTTTAGTCATTTTATTAACTAACCTCATAAACAAGCAATAATTATACCAACAATAAATCCTACGCTATATAAGGCATATAAGCATACTATAAAAATACTATTGTCATAATGAGAAATCATTATGACAATAGTATTTTTATGATTTTTTCAGTACACTGTTCACTTTTATTTTGGAAATAGAACTCATTTTGACAGTATATTTGTCAAAATGAAAATTACTTATAATTTAGCAAAAATAAAGTAGACTTTGCTCTTATCACAAAATCTACTTTATTTTAGTTGATATCTAATTAGAAGAATAATATTCTTTCACTGATCTAGCTATAGAATCTGCTATTTTATTCTGATACTCATCCGTAACCAATTTATTTTTTTCCTGGGCATTAGATAGGAATCCGCATTCTATCAACACAGAAGGCCTAGTATCTTCACATCTAAGTACCTTATAAGAATTTTTTGCTGCTTTTTCTTTTCTATTATTGTTCTTGTCAAGATCATTAACTAAATTTTTTTGAAGAATATAAGCTAACTTTTTACTATTATCATTTTTAGAATACCACACCTGGGCTCCATAGTATTTAGTCTGAGGGAACATATTTAAGTGTATACTTATAAACATATTACACTTTGTACTTTTTTTCAATTCACACCTATTATTTAAATCTTCAACTTTCTTTTTTCTTATTCTACCATCATCTGTATACAGACCCTCATCTTTTTCTCTAGTCATAACAACTTTAAACTTCTCTTTTAGTAACTTGTCCTTAAGTTTATTACTTATTTTTAAATTTATTTCCTTTTCCATTATTCCATCTTTTGATATTGCTCCACTATCTATCCCTCCATGACCAGGATCTATAAGTATAGTACTACTTTCTTTAGTAACATTTTCATTACCTAATACTAGGAATGGACATACCATATTTATGCTACATATTGCCAATATCAACAATATAACTCTTGCTTTTTTTATGTTCAATATACACTCACTCCTTATAATTATTTAGAGCCTTAATATATATTTACCCAAAACATAAAAAGTTATTAAATTATTTTCAATAATAAAAAAATAACTTATACATACACAAATTTTGTATGTATAAGCTATTTTGAACTCTGACATTATCTCTTTGAAAATTGTGGAGCTCTTCTTGCTTTTTTAAGACCATATTTCTTTCTTTCTTTCATTCTTGGATCTCTTGTTAAGAAACCAGCTTTTTTAAGTTCCGGTCTTAAATTTTCATCTGCTTTTAAGAGAGCTCTTGATATTCCATGTCTTATAGCTCCAGCCTGACCTGTAAATCCTCCTCCATGAACATTTACAAGTACATTAAACTTTCCTTTAGTTGAAGTCAATTCCAATGGTTGGTTAACTATAACCTTTAAAGTATCCAATCCAAAGTAATCATCCATATCTCTCTTATTTATAGTTACTTTACCTTCTCCAGGTACAAGTCTAACTCTTGCTATTGACTTTTTTCTTCTTCCTGTTCCAAAATACTGAACCTTAGCCATTTTTTATCCTCCCTCCAGCTCTAACCTAATATTTTAATTCTAATACTTCTGGCTTTTGAGCTTCATGATTGTGCTCAGCACCTCTGTATACTTTTAACTTTTTGAACATTTGTCTTCCTAGTGGACCATCTGGAAGCATTCTTCTTACAGCTTCCTGGAATACAAATTCTGGTTTCTTTGCTAAAGCATCTCTATAAGAAATTTCCTTTAATCCACCTGGATATAAAGAATGATGTCTCAACATCTTTTGATCTAATTTTTTACCAGTTAAAACTACTTTTTCTGCATTTATTACTATTACAAAATCTCCTGTATCAACATGTGGTGTATATATTGGTTTATTTTTACCTCTTAATATTGAAGCAATTTGACTTGCTACTCTTCCAAGGGGCTTTCCTGCAGCATCAACAATGTACCATTTTCTTTCAATTTGTTCAGGTTTTGCTATATATGATTTCATGGCTTTCCCGTTATACAACTAACGGTTTTCAACTCCTCTCTTATTCTAGTTTCTTCTAATCTATAAAAAGAAACTTCTAAATTTTCATAAACGATTCTCTATATAAAGACCCGGGGCTGGTGGGTCCTTTATATCCAAAATACAAACAATTTATATTATAATACAATGTGCCTGGTGTGTCAATCTAGTAAAATATTTTTTCCAAACAAAGGCCTAAGGCTGGTACAGGCTTCCCGGCTTTTGACCTATCCTTAGAGTCTAAGATGTCTTTCACATATTCTGGTGTAAACCTTCCTAACCCTACTTCTAACAAAGTGCCTACTATTATCCTTACCATATTGTACAAGAATCCATCTCCAACTATACTAAATTTAATCAAATTGTCTTCTTGTGCAATAGTTAACTCTTTCACTGTTCTAACAGAAGATTTAGCAGAACTTCCTTTTTTCTTAAAAGCAGAAAAATCATGAGTACCTATAAAGTACTTACATGCATTTTTCATTTTATCAATATCCAATTTTCTCCTAAAGTAATAAACATATTGTCTTCCAATAACAGGCCTATTATTTCCCGTTACTATTGTATAAACATATTTTTTACCTAAGCTGTGATACCTAGAATGAAAACTATTATCAACTTCTCTGGCGTCTAATACAACTATATCTTTAGGTAATACTCCATTTAACGCCATTTTAAAATTAGGACTTGGCATTTTACTATTAGTAAAAAAGTTGCATACAAATCCTCTCGCATGAACTCCTGCATCAGTTCTGCTTGCACCTATAACTTCAGAAAAATTCCCTGTAATTTTTTTAATAGCTTCCTCTAATCTTTGCTGAATTGTCATAGCATTATTCTGTCTCTGCCATCCCGAATAATTTGTACCATCATATTCTATTGTAAGCATTACATTCTTCATTAATGCCACCATACTCTACTGAATATGGACACACACACCAATGCAAAAACACACACTGATGCCGTAAAGTCTTTATTAGTTAACTTAAGCTGTTTCATTCTAGTCCTACCTTCTCCACCTGTGTAACATCTAGCTTCCATCGCCATTGCTAGTTCATCTGCACGCCTAAAAGAACTTATAAAAAGTGGCACAAGGATTGGGATAAGATTCTTAGCTCTCTGAATTATGTTCCCAGATTGAAAATCCGCTCCTCTTGCCATTTGAGCTTTCATTATTTTATCTGTCTCATCCATTAATGTTGGTATAAATCTAAGTGCTATAGTCATCATCATAGCCAATTCATGAGCAGGTACCCCTATTTTTTTCATTGGATTTAAAAGTTTTTCTATTGCATCTGTGAGTTCAATAGGAGATGTAGTTAATGTTAGTAATGAGGTTCCTATAATTAAAAATACAAGTCTAACTGCCATAAATGCAGCCATAACTAATCCTTCTTTGTAGACAACTAAAAACTTCCACTTAAATAAAGGTGGATTAACTCCTGTTGTCATAAATATATTTAACACTGCAGTTATAATAACTAATATGAATATTGGCTTAAGCCCTTTATAAATATATGAAAACTGTATCTTAGATATAAGTATTGAAATTATAGTGAATAATACTATAAATATATAGCCTTTAAAGCTGTTTACTATAAATAAATCTACAATATATATTAAAGATATCAATATCTTAACTCTCGGATCCAACTTATGAACAAAAGAATTCCCAGGTACATATTGACCTATTGTAATATCTTTAATCATTTACTAGCTCTCCTAACTTTTATTTAATATTTTGAGTATTTCTTCTTTTGCCTGCTTTACTGTAAATACATCTTTTGATATATTTATACCCTTTTCCCTAAGCTTTTTTACCATATATGTTACTTGAGGTACTGCAAGTCCTACACTTTCCAAAGTGTCAACCTCATTAAAAACTTTTTCAGGAGGGCCATCAAGTATGCATTTTCCCTGATGCATTACAATTATTCTACCAGCCAGCTTAGCTACATCTTCCATACTGTGAGATACAAATATTATAGTCATATTGTATTCTCTATGTAAATTTTTTATTTCTGAAAAGATGTCATCTCTTCCCTTGGGATCAAGACCTGCTGTTGGTTCATCTAATATGAGTACTTTAGGTTCCATAGCAACCACTCCTGCTATAGCAACTCTCCTCTTTTGTCCTCCGCTTAATTCAAAAGGAGATTTATCTTTGTAATCTTCATATTTTAACCCCACCATATTCATGGCTCTCTTTACTCTTTTATTTATATCATCATCACTCAATCCCAAATTTTTGGGACCAAAAGCAATGTCTTTTTCTATAGTTTCCTCAAATAACTGATATTCAGGATATTGAAATACGAGCCCTACTTTTTTTCTTATAAAATTCAAATTTATTTTTTTATCAGTAATATCTACTCCGTCTACTATTATCTTGCCTGAACTTGGCTTTAAGAGTCCATTTATATGTTGAATAAGTGTTGATTTTCCAGAACCAGTGTGCCCTATCAAAGCAACAAATTCTCCATCTTCTATTTCAATATTTATATCATCTAGTGCTTTTTTTTCAAAGGGTGAACCTTTCATATATATATGAGTTAAATTTTCTATTTTAATCGGCATAATTCATTCACCATCTCATCTATAGTTAATATATCAGGTTTAATATCTACACCACTATTCTTAAGTTCATAGGCTAATTCTGTCATTTGAGGTACATCAAGTCCTATTTTTTTCATCTTAGATACCTGACTAAATATATTTCTAGGAGATCCTTCCATTATAATTTTACCTTCATCCATAACAATTATTCTATCTGCTTCTACTGCTTCTTCCATATAATGTGTAATTAGAATTACTGTCATATTGTACTTACTGTTTATATCTTTTATTGTACTCATTACTTCACGCCTACCAGACGGATCAAGCATTGCAGTTGATTCATCAAATATTATACAATCAGGTCTCATAGCAAGTACTCCCGCTATAGCTACCCTTTGCTTTTGTCCACCTGAAAGTAAATGAGGTGCATGTCTCCTATATTCATACATATTTACTCTTTTTAAACACTCATCAACTCTTGCTCTTATTTCTTCTGATGGAACTCCTAGGTTTTCTGGTCCAAAAGCAACATCTTCTTCTACTATAGTAGCAACTATTTGGTTATCTGGATTTTGAAAAACCATTCCTGCCTTATTTCTTATCTTCCAGGTATTTTTTTCATCTGAAGTATCTATATCTTCTACATATACTTTTCCATCAGTTGGAACTAAAAGAGCATTTATATGTTTAGCCATAGTAGATTTTCCAGATCCATTTCTTCCAAGCACTACAAGGAATTCTCCCTTTTTTACTTGAAAATTCACATGATCTACAGCTAATTTTTCATTTCCATTATCATTGTCCTTATATTTATAGCTTACATTATCACATAATATCATATCTTTTTCCATAGAAACACCTCACTAATTCGATGAGCAACAAAATTGAAACAGCATTTTATAGAAAAACAGGGATTAAGCTAGTCTTTACTTAATCCCCTTAATTTTATACTAACTCTAGTATAACTAATTCGGCTCCATCGCCTCTTCTTGGACCCATTTTATACATTCTAGTGTATCCACCATTTCTTTCAGCATATTTAGGAGCTATATCTGTAAATAAATTTTTTACAACTTCTTCTTCAGTTACAAAAGAAAGTACCTGTCTTCTAGCATGAAGATCCCCTCTCTTTGCAAGAGTAATCATCTTTTCTGCTAAACTTCTTGTTTCCTTTGCTCTAGTTACAGTTGTCTGTATTTTACCATGCTTCAAAAAGTTAGTAACAAGACTTCTAAGCATTGCTCTTCTTTGGTCAGATGGACGTCCTAATTTACGATACTGTGCCATTTATATCCCTCCTTACTGTAGGTAATAAGTTTATCCGTTCGTTATTTTAACAAATTTTATTCTTCACTTTGCTTTAATGATAATCCTAAGGCATCAAGCTTTTGCTCAACTTCTTCTAAGGATTTTTTACCTAAATTTCTTACCTTCATCATATCATCCATTGTTCTTTCTGTTAACTCTTGAACTGTATTTATTCCAGCCCTCTTTAGACAATTATAACTTCTCACTGAAAGGTCTAATTCTTCTATTGTCATCTCAAGAACTTTTTCCTTTTTATCCTCTTCCTTTTCAACCATTATTTCTACATTATTAGCATGATCAGTAAGAGTCATAAATAGTTTGAAATGTTCTATGAGAATTTTAGCTGATAAACTTACAGCTTCATCTGGTAATATAGTTCCATTAGTCCATACTTCTAATGATAATTTATCATAATCAGTTATTTGACCAACTCTTGTATTCTCTACAGCAAAATTAACTCTTTTAATAGGAGTATATATTGAATCTACAGGAATAGTACCTATTGGCATGTCTTCAGACTTATTCTTTCTTTGAGAAACATATCCTCTTCCTCCATTGACTGCAATCTCCATATAGAGTTTGCCATCATCATCTAAGGTAGCTATATGTAAGTCTTTATTAATTATTTCAACATCACCATCTGTTTTTATGTCTCCTGCAACAACTTCTCCTGGTCCTTGTGCATCTATATATATAGTTTTAGGACCTTCTCCATTCATCTTTAAAGCTAATTCTTTTATATTTAGAATTAGCTCTGCAACATCCTCTTTTACTCCACGAATAGTTGAAAATTCATGAAGTACACCATCTATTTTTATATGATTAGCAGCAACTCCTGGAAGGGAAGAAAGAAGAATCCTTCTAAGTGCATTACCAAGAGTAATACCATAGCCTCTTTCAAGGGGCTCCACTACAAACTTTCCATAGTTACCATCTTCACTAGTTTCAACACATTCTATTTTGGGTTTTTCTATTTCTAACATGAATATAACCCTCCTTCTATTTATCTAATAATGTATTCTGAGGGCAACTGATTCTATATTAACTACTTGCTGTATAACTCTACGATTAATGTTTCGTTAACAGGAACATCTATATCCTCTCTTGTTGGCTGTCTAAGAACTTTTGCTTGGAAATTTTCTACATTTCCTTCTAACCAACTTGGTAAAGTTTTTGGGTTTTCTGCAAAAGTTTTAAATTTCTCTGATGACTTGCTTTTATCACTTACAGTTATATTATCATTAACTGATACCTTAAAAGAAGGTATATCCACTTTTCTTCCATTAACTAAAAAATGGCCATGAGTTACCAATTGTCTAGCTTCTGCTCTTGACTGTCCATATCCTAATCTATAAATTACATTGTCAAGTCTTGTTTCAAGTAAAACTAACAAATTTTCACCTGTTATTCCCTTTTTCCTATCAGCTGTTTCATAGTATTTTCTAAATTGTCCTTCTAATAGTCCATATATTCTCTTAGCCTTCTGCTTTTCTCTCAATTGTAAACCATAGTTTGATACTTTTTTTCTTCTTTGACCATGTTGTCCTGGTGCATATCCTCTTCTTGAAAATGCACACTTATCTGTATAACATCTATCCCCTTTAAGGAATAATTTTAAGCCTTCTCTTCTGCAAAGTCTGCATACTGATCCAGTATATCTTGCCATTAAAACTTACACCTCCCGTTACTAAACTCTTCTTCTTTTTGGTGGTCTGCATCCATTATGTGGAATTGGAGTAACATCTTTGATCAATGTAACTTCAAGTCCTGCTGCCTGTAATGACCTTATTGCGGCTTCTCTACCAGCACCAGGTCCCTTAACATATACTTCGATGCTTTTTAATCCATGTTCCATAGCTGCTTTAGCTGATGTTTCAGCTGCCATTTGTGCAGCAAATGGTGTGCTCTTTCTAGAGCCTCTGAACCCTAAACCACCTGCACTAGCCCAGGATAAAGTATTTCCCGCAGCATCGGTAATTGTAACTATAGAATTATTAAAAGTTGATCTTATATGTGCACAACCATGCTCAACATTTTTTCTTTCTTTTTTTCTCTTAGTTGTCTTTCTAACTTTTCCAGCTGCCATCTTTTTACCTCCTTATATTATTTTCCTACTACTTTCTTCTTGCCTGCTACCATTTTCTTAGGTCCTTTTCTTGTTCTTGCATTTGTCTTTGTTTTCTGTCCTCTGACTGGCAGACCTCTTCTATGTCTTATTCCTCTATATGAACCTATCTCTATCAATCTTTTTATATTAAGAGCAATCTCTCTTCTCAAGTCACCCTCAATTGTTACATTCTTTACGTAATTTCTCAAAGAGTTAACTTCTTCTTCTGTTAGGTCTTTAACTCTAGTGTCTGGATTTACTCCAGCTTCTTTTAGAATTTTTTGAGAAGTTGATAACCCTATGCCATATATATAAGTTAGACCTATTTCAACTCTTTTTTCCTTTGGTAGGTCAATACCTGCTATTCTTGCCATTAAAATTTACACCTCCTAAAATCTGATTGGTAAGGATTAATTTACTTTATTTATATTAAGCTTTAAAGCCAGCAAAGTAAATAATTTTACATTGCTGCAGCCGCACCTTAAAACGTTATTAACTCATAAATCATACGTTAAGTATTAGTAACGTGTTTTACTAATACTTACTTTTTATTAGTTTAGCCTTGTTTTTGTTTGTGCTTAGGATTTTCACAGATAACCATTACTCTTCCTTTTCGCTTTATGATCTTACACTTTTCACACATAGGCTTAACTGATGGCCTTACTTTCATAGCTAACCCTCCTTATTACTTCGCTCTCCAAGTTATTCTCCCACGAGTCAAATCGTAAGGAGAAAGCTCTACTGTAACTTTATCACCTGGTAATATTCTTATAAAATTCATTCTTAATTTACCAGATATATGTGCTAATATCTTATGTCCGCTTTCTAATTCTACCTGAAACATAGCATTTGGTAAAGCTTCTAAAACAGTACCCTGAATTTCAATAACATCATCTTTTGACATAAGGTATAATCAAACCTCCTTGTTATTGCTGACTGCAAAAATCTGTTTAGCACCGAGCTTATAATCACTTTCAACGTAGCAGTAAATTATGCTTCATATACTTACAGTCCATATTAATCCATAATACTAACACTTTAAATTAAAGTCAATATTTCCGGAGTATTTTTTAAAACACTGTTGTCTTAATATGTACTCCTCTGAAATTCTATCCAATTATTCAGTAGTTATTCTAGATTTTACTGTATCATCAGCTTTTGCTTGGTTTTCAACTTACAGGTTCCAGCATATCTATCTCTATTTGTGTCAAATTATTTACAAATAGATTTTAAACTTTCTTTTACTCTTTGAAAGACCTCATTTATTTCTCCAGTTCCGTCTACTATAGAAAGTGCTTTCTGCTTTTTATAGTACCCAATCAGAGGTTGAGTTTGCTTATCATATACATCTAATCTATCTTTAACAGTTGACTCAGTATCATCTTTTCTTTGTATAACATCATTATGACACACATCACACTTGCCCTCAACTTTAGTAGGATTAAATTTTACATGATAACTTGCGCCGCAAGATGGACAAACTCTTCTACCTGTCATTCTTTCAAGAATTAATTCTTTAGGAACATCTATAAGGAGAGCTGTATCTATCTTTTGCCCTTTATTATTTAAAAATAAGTCTAGAGCTTCAGCTTGATTTACGGTTCTAGGAAATCCATCTAATAAAAATCCTTCTTTGCAATCATCCTTGCCTAATCTATCTTTAACTATATTTATAGTAACCTCATCTGGTACTAATTGTCCGTTATCTAAATACTTTTTTGCCTCAACTCCAAGTGGAGTCTTCTCTGAAATATTTTTTCTAAAAATATCTCCAGTTGATATATGAGGTATGGAATATTCTTCACTAATAAATTTAGCTTGAGTCCCTTTTCCAGCTCCTGGAGGACCTAATAAAATTATTCTCAACAGCACCATCTCCAAAAATATTTTATCAATTCAAAAATCCATGATAATGACGCATTACTAGTTGCGATTGTAATTGCCTTATGGTTTCAATAGCTACATTTACTATAATTAACAGCCCTGTTCCGCCAAAATATATGCCTTTAAAACTAGTATACGTTTCTGCTACTATAGGGGATATTGCTATTATTCCTGCAAAAGCTCCTCCTAATACTGACACTCTGGCTAAAACTCTTTCAATAAATACAGCCGTTGGTTCTCCTGGTCTTATGCCAGGTATAAATCCTGAAGACTTATTCATATTCTCGGCCATTTCTTCTGGCTTCATAGTAACTTCGGTATAAAACCATGTAAAGAAAATTGTAAGCAAGAAATAAAGCACTAAATATGTCCAATTGCTTTCTTTAAATGGACTATACACACTTCCTGTTATAAACTTGTTAAAAGCTGAGTCCGGCCAAAATTGCCCTATAGTCATTGGAAACTGCATAACTGATATGGCAAATATGATTCCAATAACAGCTGCTCCATTTACATTGATTGGAATATTAGTGGATTGCCCTTTATACATTCTTCCTGCATTTGTTTTCCCTGCATACTGTATAGGGATTCTTCTTTCAGATAAACTTGAAATTACAACTCCTAAAAATAGCAAGAATATAACTGCTGCAAGTCCTATTACTTCCACAAAGTTAACAGTTTCAACTTGTTGCATTTTGAAAATTCCAGATACTGCAGAAGGAAATCTCGAAATAATGTTTATAAATATTATAAGAGATATTCCATTTCCAATACCATGCTCAGTAATCTGGTCACCAAACCACATGAGAAAAGTTGACGCTACAGTCACAGTAAATATTATCATAAATATATTGAATTTATCAGATGGATTTGCAAGTGCACCTGCTCTATTTATAATAACATATATGGTTATTCCTTGAATTACACCTAGTGGTACTGAAGCATATCTAGTGTATTCCTGTATCTTCTTTCTACCTTCTTCTCCTTCTTTAGATAATTGCTCTAAACGAGGCAAAGCGACTGTAAGAAGTTGGAATATGATGGAGGAATTGATAAATGGAATAACTCCCATAGCAAATATACTAAATCTGCTAAATGCTCCTCCTGCTAGAAGATCATAAAAGCCAAACAACGAGCCATTGCTAGTTAAACTACTTAACTTTGTAGTGTCAATTCCTGGAACAGGAATAAAATTTCCCATTCTAAAAATTATTATCATAAATAAAGTAAATAGCAATCTTTTCCTTAGTTCAGGAACTTTCCAAGCATTACGCAAGGTTGATAGCACTTTATATCACCTCTACTTTTCCTCCAGCTGCCTCTATCTTTTCCACTGCAGTTTTAGTAAATTTAGCTGCTTTTACTGTGAGTTTCTTTTGCAATTCACCATTCCCAAGTATTTTTAAACCATCTTTAGACTTTTTAATTACCTTTTTCTCTAAAAGTAATTCTGGAGTAATTTCTGTTCCATCTTCAAATGCATTTAATCTTTCAACATTTAATTCATAATATTGTTTTGCAAATATATTAGTGAAGCCTCTTTTAGGAAGTCTTCTATACAATGGCATCTGTCCGCCTTCAAATCCTATTCTTACTCCACCACCGGATCTAGCTTTCTGTCCATTTTCACCTTTTCCAGCATTTCTTCCCCAACCAGAACCAGTACCTCTTCCAAGTCTTTTTGGTGATTTTCTTGATCCTTCTGCTGGTTTTAATTCATGAAGTTTCATTCGTACTTACACCTCCTTTGTATTATGCCTCTTCTACCTTTAAAAGATAGCTAACTTTTTGGATCATTCCTCTGATTTGAGGATTATCCTCATGCTCTACAACTTTTCCTATTTTTCTTAATCCAAGAGCATTTACAGTTGCTATATGATCTTTTTTTCTTCCTATTAAACTCTTTTCTAGAGTTATTTTAAGTTTAGCCAAGGTCATTCACTCCTAACCTAAAATCTCTTCGACAGTTTTTCCTCTAAGACTAGCTATATGTTCTGCTGTCTTTAATCTTGATAAACCGTCAATAGTAGCATTTACCATATTTCTTGGATTATTAGAACCAACTGATTTTGCTCTAACATCCTTTAATCCTGCAAGTTCAAGAACTGCTCTAGAAGGTCCACCGGCTATAATTCCAGTACCTTCAGGAGCTGTCATTATAAGTACTCTTCCTGTTCCAAATTGACCAGCTATACTATGAGGTACTGTTGTACCTATAATTGGAACTTCGATTAAATTCTTCTTAGCATCTTCTATTCCTTTTCTGATTGCTTCAGGTATTTCTATAGATTTTCCAGTTCCTACGCCTACGTGGCCATTTTCATCTCCCACTACAACTAGGGCACTAAATCTAAAATTTCTACCACCTTTAACAACCTTAGCAACTCTGTTTATGAATACAACCTTCTCTTTAAGATTTAAAGCGCTAGGATCGATTCTCATTTATTTCCCTCCTTATTAGAATTCTAAGCCAGCTTCTCTTGCACCTTCAGCAAGATTCTGTACTCTTCCATGATATATATATCCGCCTCTATCAAAAACTACTTCTTTGATTCCTTTTTCAATAGCTTTCTTAGCTATTGTCTGACCAACAACTTTTGCTGCTTCTTTATTACTTCCAACTCCTTGAAAATCTTTATCTACACTTGAAGCAGAAACTAGAGTTGTTCCCTTTACGTCATCTATTATTTGAGCATATATATTTTTTGCACTTCTATATACTGCAAGTCTTGGTCTTTCATTTGTTCCAGAAATTTTTCTACGAACTCTAAGATGACGCTTTGATCTTAGTTTTTTCTTATCATCTTTTTTAAACATAAGGTTCACTCCTTTCTACTACTTCTTACCTGTTTTTCCTTCTTTACGTCTTATAACTTCATTTTCATACTTAATTCCTTTTCCCTTATAAGGTTCAGGTCTTCTCCAATTTCTTATATCTGCTGAGACATCGCCTACTAATTCTTTGTCGATACCTTTTACTATAACTTTTGTAGGTGCAGGTGTTTCAAAAGTTATTCCTTCAACTGCCTCTACTTCAATTGGATGTGAAAATCCTAAGTTTAAAACTAACTTTTTTCCTTGTAACTGAGCTCTATAACCAACACCTACTAATTCTAATGTCTTTGCATATCCTTCAGTTACACCAATAACCATATTATTTATTAATGCTCTAGTCAATCCATGAAGAGCTCTAGATTCTTTTTCATCATTATTTCTTTTAACTACTATTGAGTTATCCTCAACAGCAATATTCATATCTTTTCTCATAGCCTTTACAAGTTGGCCTTTAGGTCCTTTTACAGTAACAACGTTGTCTGGTGTTACTGTAAAGGTGACACCACTTGGAATAGCTATTGGAAGCTTTCCTATTCTTGACATCATTACACCTCCTGTATTCCTAATAGGTTCATAATAAATATCATTTACTACTAATCTTAGTTCATTTCTAAAACTACCATATGTAGCAAAGTACTTCTCCACCTACTCCTAATTTTCTTGCGTCTCTATCTGTAACAATTCCTTTAGATGTTGATATTACTGCAACTCCAAGTCCATTTAAAACCTTAGGAATTTCTTCTTTTCTACAATAAACTCTTAATCCAGGTTTAGATATTCTCTTGAGTCCTGTTATAACCCTTTCTTTATCTTTACCATACTTCATTGAAAGTCTTATCATATTTACAGAACCATCTGTATATTCCTCTACATTCTTTATATATCCTTCTTGAAGCATTATATTTAATAGTGCCTTCTTAATAGTTGAAGAAGGTACTTCTACTATTTCATGTCTAACAATATTTGCGTTTCTTATACGAGTAAGCAAATCTGCTATAGGATCAGTCATTACCATTTATTGTGCCTCCTTTCATCAATAACTAACATTTACCAACTTGCTTTTCTGCAGCCAGGTATTTCACCCTTATACGCAAGTTCTCTAAAGCATATACGACATATACCATATTTTTTTAATACAGCATGAGGTCTTCCACATATTCTACATCTTGTGTAAGCCCTTGTTGGATATTTAGGTTCTTTTTTCCACTTTTCTATCAAAGCTTTACGTGCCACGTTTTTCCCTCCTTATTTTTGAGCAAATGGCATTCCAAGAAGTTTAAGCAACTCTCTTGCTTCTTCATCAGTATTTGCAGTAGTGACAAAGATAACATCCATACCTCTGACTTTGTCTATCTTATCATATTCTATTTCAGGGAATATTAATTGCTCTTTAATTCCTATGGAATAATTTCCTCTACCATCGAAAGACTTATCTGGAACTCCTGAGAAATCTCTAACTCTTGGTAGTGCTATATTAATTAATTTATCTGCAAATTCATACATATATTGTTTTCTTAAAGTAACTTTACATCCTATAGCCATATTTTCTCTTATTTTAAAGTTTGCTATAGATTTTTTTGCTCTAGTTAAAACTGGTTTTTGTCCTGTAATTAAAGTTAAGTCACTAACTGCTGATTCTAAAACCTTTGGATTATCCTTAGCTTCTCCTACACCCATATTTATAACTATCTTATCAAGTTTTGGTGCCTGCATTATGTTCTTATATTTAAACTTATCCATTAAAGCAGGAATAACTTCCTTTTCATATTTCTCTTGTAACCTTGAACTCATATTTTTGCCCTCCTTTCAAAGATTAAAATGTTTCTCCGCACTTTTTACATACTCTTACTTTTGTTCCATCATCTAATATTTTGTGACTTATTCTAGTTACACTTTTACATTTGTCACAATATAACATTACTTTTGAGCTATATATAGGAGCTTCTTTTTTAATTATGCCGCCCTGCATATTTTGCTTATTTGGTTTCTGATGTTTTGAAACTACATTAACATCTTTAACAATGACTTTACCTGTTTTAGGCATAACCTTTAAAACTTCTCCTGTTTTTCCTTTATCTTTACCGGATATAACCATGACTGTATCCTTTTTTCTAACGTGTACCTTTGCCATTATAGCCACCTCCTTATCTTATAGAACTTCAGGCGCTAGTGATAATATTTTTGTATAATCTTTATCTCTTAGCTCTCTCGCAACTGGTCCGAAGATACGAGTTCCCTTTGGTTGCTTATCATCTTTTATTATAACAGCAGCATTTTCATCAAACTTTATATATGAACCGTCTGCTCTTCTAAGTCCTCTTACAGATCTGACGATAACAGCCTTTACGACTTCTCCTTTTTTAACAACACCGCCTGGTGTTGCACTTTTAACGCTAGCAACTATTGTATCACCGATGTTTCCCCATTTTCTCTTGGATCCACCTAAAACTCTTATACACATAATTTCCTTAGCTCCGGAATTATCTGCAACTTTCAATAATGTCTGTTGCTGAATCATTGAAAATACCCTCCTTTCAGCTATTATACTATTTAGCCTTTTCTACTATTTCCACAAGTCTCCATCTCTTATCCTTCGATAAAGGTCTTGTTTCCATTATTAATACTCTATCATTATTCCTTGCTTCATTGTTTTCATCATGAGCTTTAAATTTAGTAGTTCTGTTAACTGTTTTTCCGTACAGTGGATGACGTACTTTAGTTTCAACTGCAACTACTATAGTTTTATCCATTTTATCTGAGATAACTCTTCCTGTTCTTGTCTTTCTGTATCCTCTTTCCACAGAATAAACCTCCTTTCAAACTATTGTTCAAATGATCTTAGCTCTTCTTCCCTAAGGATGGTTTTAATTTGGGCTATAGATTTTTTGACTTCCTTTATTCTCATTGGATTTTCTAATTGACCTGTAGCCAACTGAAATCTCAAATTAAACAATTCTGACTTAAGATCTTGTACTTTTGCCTGTAAATCTTGAGTGCTGCTTTGTCTTAACTCTTGCAATTCTCTAGCCTTCATTGCTTTCACCACCCACTTCTTCAAAATCTTTTCTTGTAACGAACTTAGTCTTTATAGGCAATTTATGTGATGCAAGCCTCATTGCTTCTCTTGCTACTGGTTCAGGAACACCTGATAGTTCAAATAATACCCTACCTGGTTTAACAACTGCTACCCAATATTCTGGTGATCCTTTACCTGATCCCATACGTGTTTCAGCAGGTTTTTCTGTAATTGGTTTATCTGGGAAAATCTTTATCCAAAGTTTTCCTCCCCTTTTGATATATCTATTTATAGCTATTCTGGCTGCTTCTATCTGATTTGCTGTTATCCATGCACATTCTGTAGCCTGTATAGCGTAATCTCCATATGCTATAAAATTACCTCTTGTAGCTTTGCCTTTCATTCTACCACGTTGTACCTTACGATGCTTAACTCTCTTAGGCATTAACATATGCTATTCCTCCTTCCCTATGCTTTAACTTCTTCCTTGTTTTCAACAGGTTTTTTAGCAGGGAGCACTTCTCCTCTATATACCCATACTTTTACACCTATTTTACCATATGTGGTATTTGCTTCTGCAAATCCATAATCTATGTCGGCTCTTAATGTCTGGAGTGGAATTGTACCTTCATGGTATGACTCAGCTCTTGCAATTTCTGCACCACCAAGTCTTCCTGAACATGTAGTCTTAACACCCTTAACGCCAGACTTCATAGCTCTCTGTATTGTTTGTTTCATAGCTCTTCTAAAGGAAATTCTCTTTTCCAATTGCAAAGCTACATTTTCTGCCATAAGCTGAGCATCAGCTTCTGCCTGCTTTACTTCAACAATGTTTATAAGCACAGTTTTTTCAGTAACCATTTTTTGAATTTCAGCTTTTAAAGCATTAATTCCTTGGCCGCCTTTTCCTATTATCATTCCAGGTTTTGCTGTAAATACATTTAGCTTAACTCTTTTTGCTGCTCTTTCAATTTGAATCTTTGAAACTCCAGCAATAGCAGTTTTTGCTTTTACAAATTTTCTAATTTTATTATCTTCAACTATATTGTCTGCAAAATTTTTCTTATCTGCATACCATTTAGCATCCCATTCTTTAATAACACCAACTCTTAGGCCATGTGGATGTACTTTCTGTCCCATCTGTTTCCCTCCTTCTTATTACTCTCTTTCCTTAACTACCAAAGTTATATGACTACTTCTCTTATTTATTCTAAATGCTCTACCTTGAGCATGTGGTTGAAATCTCTTTAATGTTGGACCTTCACAAGCATAAGCTTCTGAAACATATAGATTATCCTTATCTAAGTCCAAATTATTCTCTGCATTAGCAACTGCTGATTTAAGAACTTTATTAACTACTACAGCTGCATCTCTTGGAGTATATTTTAATATAGCAAAAGCTTCATTTACATTTTTACCTCTAACTAAATTAAGTACAACTCCTACTTTCATTGAAGACATTCTAACATATCTAGCTATAGCCTTAGCTTCCATTTATTCTACCTCCCTTCCTAACTACTTTTGAGGAGCAACACGAGTTGTTTTTTCAGTTTTGTCTGCGACGTGTCCCCTGTATGTTCTAGTTAGTGCAAATTCTCCTAATTTGTGTCCTACCATATCCTCTGATATATATACAGGAACATGCTTTCTTCCATCATGAACTGCTATAGTGTGACCTATCATCTGAGGAAATATCGTTGAACTTCTTGACCAAGTTTTTATAACTTTTTTCTCACCATTTTTATTTAATTCATTTATTTTCTTTAAAAGTGCTTCTTGGACATAAGGTCCTTTTTTAACTGATCTGCTCATTCATTTTGCCTCCCTTCATACAATTTGCATGATATAACTTTCTTGTTTATAGCTAAAAGTAGCTGATTCATTAAATAAAAGCCAGTGAAGAGAACATATATTCTCTTCAAACTATTTACTATTTCTTCTCTTAACTATAAATCTGTCTGAATACTTATTATGTTTTCTAGTCTTATATCCTAATGCAGGTTTGCCCCATGGAGTAAGTGGTCCTGGATGACCTACTGGAGCCTTACCTTCACCACCACCATGTGGATGATCATTAGGGTTCATAACAGAACCTCTAACTGTAGGTCTCACTCCTAAGTGTCTCTTTCTTCCTGCTTTACCTATACTAACTATCTCATGAGTTAAGTTTGAAACTGTTCCAATTGTAGCTCTACATGCTATTCTTACGTGTCTCATCTCACCACTTGGAAGTCTTAATGTTGCATAATTTCCTTCTTTAGCCATAAGCTGAGCTGAAGCTCCTGCAGATCTTACAAGTTGTGCTCCCTTTCCTGCTTGTAATTCTACATTATGAATTATAGTACCAACAGGTATATTTACTAATGGCAAACAATTTCCAACTTTTATATCTGAATCCGCTCCTGAAACTACAGCATCTCCAACTTTTAATCCAACTGGAGCTATTATATATCTCTTTTCTCCATCTGCATAAACTACCAAAGCTATATAAGCTGATCTATTAGGATCATATTCTATAGTAGCAACCTTTGCTGGTATGCCATCTTTATTTCTCTTAAAATCTATTAATCTATACTTTTGTTTTGCTCCGCCACCTATATGACGAACTGTTATTTTACCGTGAGCATTTCTACCACCACTTCTCTTTAAAGGTGCAAGAAGTGATTTTTCTGGTACATCTGTAGTTATTTCTTCAAATGTACTTACAGTCATATTCCTTCTTGAAGGTGTAGTAGGTTTAAATCCTTTAACTGCCATAACGGTATTCCCTCCTTTTTTCGCTTATCTGGATTTCTCCAATAACTGCTTTAATTATTGTTCCATTCCATCAAAAAATTCTATTGTCTTACTGTCTTCTTTAAGTTTTACAATAGCTTTTTTGAAATCCGCTCTTTTTCCAATATGAACGCCAACTCTTTTTTTCTTTCCTATATATCTTGCTGTTGTTACATTTTCAACGCTTACTCCGAAAACATCTTCTACAGCTTTCTTTATCATTGATTTGTTTGCATGTATATCAACTATAAAGGTGTATTTCTTCTCATTCATACCAGCCATGCTCTTTTCTGTTACAACAGGCCTTCTTATGATATCATAATTAGTATATTTCATTATGCATACACCTCCTCAATTTTTGATACAGCATCCTTTGTTATTATAAGTTTTTCATATTTTAACAAATCATAAACATTCAAATTGTTAACAGGTATAACTGATACGCCCTGTATATTTCTACCTGATACATATACGTTTTTATTTGATTCAGCTGTAACAATTAATGCCTTCTTTGCATTAAATGCGTCTAACATCTTTACTATTTCTTTTGTTTTTGGAGCTTCTAATTCTAGGTTTTCCAAAACAACCATTTCGTTATCTGCTACTTTACTTGACAATGCTGATTTCATAGCTACTCTTTTAACTGATTTTGTAAGTGAAATTCTATAGTCTCTAGGTTTTACAGCAAAAACTATACCACCATGAATCCATTGTGGTGCTCTTATAGATCCCTGTCTTGCTCTACCTGTTCCCTTTTGTCTCCATGGTTTAATTCCACCTCCAGAAACCTCAGCTCTAGTTTTTGCTGACTGAGTTCCCTGTCTCTTGTTAGCAAGTAATGCTACAACTACTTGGTGAACAGCATTTTCGTTTACTTCAACTCCAAATACTTTATCTGATAATTCAAAATCTTCTACTTTTTGACCTTCTTTATTAAATAATCCTACTTTAGGCATTCTGCATCCTCCTTTCTACTAAGACTAAGCCTTAACTGTATTTCTTATTGCTACAAGTCCTTTGTTAGGTCCTGGTACTCCACCTTTTATTAAAATAATGTTTTTCTCAGGAATAACTTTTGCAACTTCTAAATTTAACACTGTTGTGTTTCTATTTCCCATATGTCCTGCCATTTTCATATTCTTGAATGTTCTGGACGGATCTGAGCAAGCTCCCATTGAACCTGGTGCCCTGTGAAATTTAGAACCATGGGACATTGGTCCTCTTTGAGCATTCCATCTTTTTATTGTACCTTGGAATCCCTTACCTTTAGAAACTCCAGATACATCAACTTTATCTCCTGCTGTGAAAACATCTGCCTTTATTTCCTGGCCTTCCTTGTATTCACTAGCATTTTCAAGTTTGAATTCCTTTATAAATCTCTTTAATGTAACTCCTGCTTTTTCAAAATGTCCCTTCATTGGTTTGTTTACCAACTTTTCTCTTATATCGCTAAAACCAACCTGTACAGCCTCATATCCATCTTTTTCTACAGTTTTCTTCTGTATAACAGCACAAGGTCCTGCTTCAATTACTGTAACAGGAATTACCTTTCCATTTTCATTAAATATTTGAGTCATACCAAGCTTTCTACCTAATATAGCTTTTTTCATTTACATACACCTCCTAAACATATTAGCGGATCGCCAAAACGGTCATAATAGTTAGTAATAAACCACTTATTACAATTTTATTTCAATATCAACACCTGCTGGTAAGTCAAGTCTCATTAACGCATCAACAGTTTTTGGTGATGGGCTTATTATATCTATCAATCTTTTATGAGTTCTTATTTCAAATTGTTCTCTTGAATCTTTATATTTATGTGGGGCTCTCAAAATTGTAACCACATCTTTTTCTGTAGGCAGTGGTACTGGTCCTGCTACTTTTGCCCCTGTGGACTTAGCAGTTTCTACTATCTTTTCAGATGATTGATCTAATATTGTATGATCAAAAGCCTTTAATCTTATTCTAATTTTTTGTTTTGCCATTGTTATTTCCCTCCTTTTCATGCACGCTATGCTTCTTACGTACAACAGCGGATATATTCTGTAAACTGTTCCAGGCGTTTCTTTTATTTTATGAAAGCACTGTCTTTACAAAATCACCGTCGCCTAAGTTCAAGACCTAGGCATACTCAGTCAAGAATTACCCGGAAGCCCGGCAACCTCTTGCCTCATCGCTGTTATAACATCACAACTTCTTAATTATACAATAAATTTATATACATGACAAGTAAAAATTTATATTTCTGCCTATTAAAAAGGAAAGAGTGCACTCTTTCCCTTTTAATACAACATATTTAGTAAATTTTACAAGCAATATATTTCTAGTTTAATTACTCAGTTATTGTAGTAACAACACCTGAACCAACTGTTCTTCCGCCTTCTCTTATTGCAAATCTTAATCCTTCATGCATTGCTACTGGTGTTATAAGTTCTACGTTCATGTCTATGTGGTCTCCTGGCATTACCATTTCTACTCCTTCTGGTAAAGCGATTGATCCTGTTACATCTGTTGTTCTGAAGTAAAATTGTGGTCTGTATCCATTGAAGAATGGTGTATGTCTTCCGCCTTCTTCTTTCTTAAGTACATATACCTGACCTACAAATTTCTTATGAGGATGTACTGTTCCTGGTTTTGCTAGTACTTGACCTCTTTCTACTTCGTCCCTCTGTATTCCTCTTAATAGTACTCCGATGTTATCTCCTGCCATTGCCTGGTCTAGAAGTTTTCTAAACATCTCTACTCCTGTACATGTTGTCTTCTTCTTTTCTTCCTTTAATCCTACTATCTCTAATTCGTCTCCGATTTTTAATACTCCACTTTCTACTCTTCCTGTTGCTACTGTTCCTCTTCCTGTTATTGTGAATACATCTTCTATTGGCATTAAGAAGTCTTTATCTGTTGGTCTTTCTGGTGTTGGTATATATTCATCTACTGCATCCATTAATTCATGTATGCATTTTGTTGTTTCTGGATCATCTGGGTTCTCTAATACCTTTAATGCACTTCCTACTATTATTGGTACGTCGTCTCCTGGGAATCCATACTCACTTAATAACTCTCTTACTTCCATCTCTACTAATTCTAGTAATTCTGGATCATCTACCTGGTCTGACTTATTTAAGAATACTACTATATACTGTACTCCTACTCTGCTTGCTAACAATATATGTTCTCTTGTCTGTGGCATTGGACCATCTGCTGCACTTACTACTAGGATTGCTCCATCCATCTGTGCTGCTCCTGTTATCATGTTCTTTACATAATCTGCATGTCCTGGACAGTCTACATGAGCATAGTGTCTCTTGTCTGTCTCATATTCTACATGTGCTGTATTTATTGTTATTCCTCTTTCTTTTTCTTCTGGTGCTTTATCTATTTCATCATACTTTGTTGCTGCTGCTTTTCCCTCTTTTGACAATACCATTGTTATTGCTGCTGTTAATGTTGTCTTACCATGGTCTACGTGTCCTATTGTTCCTATGTTTACATGTGGTTTGGTTCTTTCATATTTTTCTTTTGACATTACTCTTCCTCCTTAAATACACTAATATATTAATTAAAATTAGCTATTTCTCTCTCCTACAATTTTCTCTTGAATACTCTTTGGCACTTCTTCATAATGGTCAAATGTCATTGAATAAACTCCTCTACCTTGTGTTCTAGATCTAAGTGTAGTAGCATATCCAAACATTTCAGACAATGGAACAAAAGCTCTTATAATTTCAGCTCCTGATCTTGGATCCATTCCTTCGATTCTTCCTCTTCTGGAATTTATATCTCCCATTACATCTCCCATATACTCTTCTGGTATTGTAACTTCAACTTTCATCATTGGCTCAAGTAAAACTGGGTCTGCTTTATTCATAGCATTCTTAAATGCCATAGATCCAGCTATTTTAAATGCCATTTCTGATGAGTCTACATCATGATAAGATCCATCATATAACTTAACTTTAAAGTTTATAGTTTCATATCCTGCAATCACACCATTTTGAGCAGCTTCTTGAATTCCATTATCAACTGGTCCAATGAATTCTTTAGGAATTGCTCCTCCTACAATGGCATTTTCAAATGTATATCCTTCTTCTGAAGGTGACATTTCTATGGAACAATCACCATATTGTCCATGTCCACCAGACTGTCTAATAAATTTACCTTGTGCTTTAACAGTTTTTCTAATAGTCTCTTTATAGGCAACTTGTGGTTCACCAACATTACATTCTACTTTAAACTCCCTTTGAAGTCTATCAACAATTATTTCTAAGTGAAGTTCTCCCATACCTGCTATAATTGTTTGACCTGTCTCTTGATCTGTATAAGTTTTAAATGTTGGATCTTCTTCAGCAAGTTTAGCTAAAGCTATACCCATTTTCTCCTGACCAGCCTTTGTCTTTGGCTCTATAGCTACACGTATAACTGGTTCAGGGAATTCCATACTTTCAAGTACTATAGGACTGTTTTCATCACAAAGAGTATTACCTGTAGTAGTATCTTTCAATCCTACTATAGCACCTAAATCACCTGCACGAAGTTCGTCAACTTCCTGTCTATGATTTGAATGCATCTTTACAAGTCTTGCAATTCTTTCTTTTTTTCCTTTTGTTGAGTTATATACATAAGTACCACTCTTCATAATTCCTGAGTAAACTCTTGTAAATGCTAATTTTCCTATAAAAGGATCTGTAGCAATTTTAAATGCCAATGCAGTTAATGGTGCATTATCATCAGCTACTCTTTCTTCTTCCTCTTTAGTATCCGGATTAGTACCCTTTACAGGTGGTACATCAAGAGGTGATGGCATAAAATCAACTACAGCATCTATCATTGGCTGAACACCTTTGTTCTTATAAGAAGATCCGCATAAAACTGGAACTATTTTATTTTCAATAACACCTTTTCTCATAGCAGCTACTATTTCTTCTTGTGTTATTTCTGCTCCATCTAAATATTTCATCATTAAATCTTCATCTACATCAGCTACTGCTTCAATTAAAGCTGTCCTATACTCTTCTGCCTTATCTGCTAATTCATCAGGTATTTTAACTTCATCCATAACAGTTCCAAGATCATCTTCATATATTATAGCTTCATTTCTAATAAGATCTACTATACCTTTAAATTTATCTTCTGTTCCAATTGGGATTTGGATAGGAACTGCATTACAGTGTAATCTTTCTCTCAAAGTATTTATACACATGTAAAAATCTGCTCCTACTGAGTCCATTTTATTTACATAAACCATTCTTGGTACACCGTAATTATCTGCCTGCCTCCATACAGTTTCTGTTTGTGGTTCAACACCACTTTTGGCATCTAAAACAGTAACAGCTCCATCAAGAACTCTAAGTGATCTTTCAACTTCTACTGTAAAATCTACGTGTCCTGGTGTGTCTATTATATTTATTGCATGGCCTTTCCATTTACAAAAAGTAGCAGCAGAAGTTATAGTTATTCCTCTTTCTTGCTCCTGAGCCATCCAATCCATTGTAGCTTCACCATCATGTACTTCTCCTATTTTATGGGTTATTCCCGTATAGAAGAGTATACGCTCCGTAGTAGTAGTTTTTCCGGCATCGATATGTGCCATTATTCCTATATTACGGAACTTCTCTAGCGGATATTCTCTTTCCACTTAAATTTCCTCCTCACAAGTGTAAATTTAGGATTTGACAAAACTGCTTTAGTAAAAATACCAAAACAGTTTTTAATATTAATATCTATAATGTGCAAAAGCCTTGTTAGCTTCAGCCATTTTATGAGTATCTTCTCTCTTCTTAACAGCTGCACCTGTATTATTTGCTGCATCCATTAATTCTGAAGCAAGTCTTTCTCTCATATATTTTTCATTTCTTTTTCTTGATGCAATAAGAAGCCATCTTATTCCTAAAGTCTGTCTTCTCTCTGGTCTAACTTCTATTGGAACCTGGTATGTTGCACCACCAATTCTTCTTGCTTTTACTTCTAGTAAAGGCATTATATTGTTCATTGCCTCTTCAAAAACTTCCATTGCCTCTTTATTTGTTTTTTCATGAATTATGTCAAAAGCTCCGTAGCATATTTTTTGAGCTACTCCCTTTTTACCATCTTCCATTATACTGTTTACTAATTTTGTAACTACCTTACTATTATATACTGGATCTGGTAATACATCTCTTTTTCCTATATGTCCTTTTCTTGCCACTTTTCTTCCCTCCTTAACAATTAAAATTTAAGTTCATCGGTACTCGGCTTTAATAAAGCCGCAAAGTGCTTTGTACTCCTGCAAAATATGATAAAGTACTGTAAATATATATAAACGCTGAAGACATAGCACTAATACTCAACTTAATTAATCAATTACTTTTGTTTTGGCTTTTTTGCGCCATATTTTGATCTTGACTGCAATCTGTCAGCAACTCCAGCTGAATCCAATGCTCCTCTTACAATATGATATCTGACACCTGGAAGGTCTTTAACTCTTCCTCCTCTTATTAGAACAACGCTGTGCTCTTGTAAGTTATGTCCTATACCTGGGATGTACGCACTTACTTCATATCCATTTGTCAACCTAACCCTGGCAATTTTTCTAAGTGCTGAGTTTGGCTTTTTAGGAGTAGTAGTTTTTACTACTGTACAAACTCCTCTTTTCTGTGGACATTCTTTTAGTGCTGGTGCTGTTGATTTTGTGCTTATTGTCTTTCTGCCTTTTCTTACTAATTGGCTTATTGTTGGCATATCTACACCTCCTCTTTTAATTAAAATATCTTACAATTTATATTAATTATTCTTGAAAGCTTATTTAGTATACTGTATATTTAATCTTTTAATACAGCAGCTGTAGCAGCTCCTACATCTATACCACATAATTTTCCCAATTCTTTCATAGTATCTATATAAATCAACTCAGGGGAATTATCTTCAATTAACACTTTCACTGACTGTATTAACTTATCGTCAGCATCTTTAGCTATATAAACAGTTTTTGCAGTGCTATTCTTTATTGCTTTAACTGTTTGCTTTAAACCGACAACCTTGTTTCCTTTTAGTCTGTTAACCATTATTTTATTCCCTCCTTCAATTCTATATAAATAAAGTACATGATACTTTGTTCTTGAAAAAACATACAGATGTATTTTATCATTTTAATATTGCTATGTCAATAAATTATATGCTACACTTCTGCCTCATCACTTACCTGTTTTTCTTCAGATTTATCTTCTGTATTAATTCTTACAGACCTATACCTGGTCATACCTGTTCCTGCTGGTATAAGTTTACCTATAATTACATTTTCCTTCAATCCTAGTAATGGATCTATTTTGCCCTTTATAGCTGCATCTGTAAGAACTCTTGTAGTTTCCTGGAACGACGCTGCAGAAAGGAAAGATTCAGTTGCAAGTGCTGCTTTAGTTATACCAAGTAAAGCTACCCTTCCTTTAGCTGGTTCTCCACCATTAGCTTCTACTTTTTCATTAGCCTCTTCAAAATCAAACATATCAATCATAGTTCCTGGAAGCAATTCTGTATCTCCCGATTCCTCTATTTTAATCTTTCTTGTCATCTGCCTTATTACTACTTCTAGATGCTTATCATTTATATCAACACCCTGAAGTCTGTAAACTTTTTGAACTTCAGACAAAAGATAATTTTTAGCTCCCTGAACACCTTTTATTCTTAAAATATCATGTGGATTTACAGAACCTTCTGTTATCTCATCTCCAGCACTTATTGTATCTCCATTAGATACTTTAAGTCTTGAACCAAACGGTATATCATAGCTTACTTCTTCTCCAGTATCCATAACTATGGAAACACTTCTCTTCTTTTTGGTTTCTTCCATTTTTACAGTACCTGAAACCTCACTTACTATAGCAAGCCCCTTTGGTTTTCTAGCTTCAAATAATTCTTCAACTCTAGGAAGACCTTGAGTTATATCAGATCCTGCGACTCCTCCAGTATGGAAAGTTCTCATAGTGAGCTGTGTACCTGGCTCTCCTATACTTTGAGCTGCTATTATACCTACAGCCTCTCCTATATCAATTTTCTTTGCAGTAGCCATATTCATACCGTAACACTTTGCACATACTCCATGTTTTGACTTACAGGTAAATACGGACCTAATCTTTACTTTTTTAATTCCAGAAGCTTCTATTTTCTCAGCTATTTTTGGATCCATATAAACATCTTTTGGTATTATTATTTCTCCAGTTTTAGGATCTTTAATATCTTCAGCAGAATACCTACCAGTAAGTCTTTCTGCCAAACTTTCTATAACTTCATTTCCCTCTTTTATTTCAGAAACGTCATATCCTTCGTGAGTTCCGCAATCTTCTTGTCTTACTATAACATCCTGGCTTACATCTACAAGCCTTCTTGTAAGATAACCAGAATCAGCAGTCTTTAATGCAGTATCTGCATTACCTTTTCTAGCTCCGTGAGTTGATATGAAATATTCTAGTACATCCAAACCTTCCCTGAAAGATGCTCTTATAGGAAGTTCTATTATCTTTCCTGAAGGATTTGCCATAAGTCCTCTCATACCTGCAAGCTGCTTGATCTGACTTTTAGATCCTCTAGCTCCTGAATCCGCCATCATAAATATTGGATTGAATTTATCTAGATTATCCATAAGTGCATCTGCAACATCTTCTGTAGTTTTAGTCCATTTCTCAATAACTCTTTGATATCTTTCTTCCTCTGATATAAATCCTCTTCTATACATTTTTTCTATTTTATCTACTGCTGCATCTGCTTCGCCCAAGAGCCTTTTTTTAGCTTCTGGAACCACCATATCTGAAGTGGAAACTGTTATACCACTTATAGTAGAATAATGATATCCTCTAGCTTTTATTTTATCAAGCATTATGGAAGTTTTAGTAGCACCATGCTTCATATAGCACTTATTTATTATCTTACCTAAGTTTTTCTTAGCTACAAGAAAATCAATTTCAAGTTTAAACTCGTTCTCAGGTTTACTTCTATCTACAAATCCCAAATCTTGAGGTATGGATTCATTAAATATTATTTTACCTGGGGTGGCATCAATTATACCACTTATAGTTTTTCCGTCCTTAACCTTAGTAAGTCTAACCTTTATTTTGGCATTAATATCAACCTGTTTTAACTGATATGCCATTATTACTTCGTCCGGTGAAGAAAAAATTCTGCCTTCTCCTTTAGCTCCATCCTTTTCTATAGTTAAATAGTATGAACCAAGTACCATATCCTGTGTAGGCACAACTACCGGCTTTCCATCTGAAGGTTTTAATATATTATGTGCAGCAAGCATTAAAAATCTAGCCTCTGATTGAGCTTCAACAGATAGAGGAACATGTACCGCCATTTGGTCTCCATCAAAGTCTGCATTATATGCAGTACATGCTAATGGATGAAGTTTTATAGCTCTACCCTCTACAAGTACAGGCTGAAATGCCTGAATTCCTAATCTATGGAGAGTTGGAGCACGATTTAAAATTACTGGATGGTCTGATATTACTTCTTCTAATACATCCCATACTTGAGTCTGTACTCTTTCTACCATTCTCTTCGCACTTTTAATATTGTGTGCTAAGCCACTTTCTACTAATTTCTTCATAACAAATGGCTTAAATAATTCAAGTGCCATTTCTTTAGGCAGACCACATTGATACATTCTAAGTTCAGGTCCAACTACTATAACAGAACGCCCAGAGTAATCTACACGTTTTCCCAGCAAATTTTGTCTAAATCTACCTTGTTTACCTTTTAACATATCAGATAATGATTTTAAAGGTCTATTTCCAGGTCCCGTTACTGCTCTTCCACGTCTACCATTATCTATAAGAGCATCTACAGCTTCCTGAAGCATCCTCTTTTCATTTCTAACTATTATATCCGGCGCACCTAAATCTAATAATTTTTTAAGCCTATTATTTCTATTTATTACTCTTCTATAAAGATCATTCAAATCTGATGTAGCAAATCTTCCTCCATCTAATTGAACCATAGGTCTCAAATCAGGTGGGATTACAGGTATTACATCTATAATCATCCAATCAGGCTTATTACCAGATTTTCTAAAAGATTCAACTACTTCCAATCTTCTAATTATCCTTACCTTTTTTTGCCCTGTACTGCTCTTTAGGTCTTCTTTTAGGGTTACAGATAACTGGTCTAAGTCTATTTCTTCTAATAGTTTCTTAACAGATTCAGCACCCATACCTGCTACAAAATTTTGCTCACCATATTTGTCTGCAGCTTCCCTATATTCTTTTTCAGTTAAAAGTTGCTTTTTTAACAGTTGAGTTTCTTTTGGGTCTAAAACAACGTAAGATGCAAAATATAGTACTTTTTCAAGAGCTCTAGGTGACATATCCAAGATCAATCCCATTCGGGATGGTATTCCTTTAAAGTACCATATATGGGATACAGGAGCTGCAAGCTCAATATGTCCCATTCTCTCTCTTCTAACCTTTGCCTTAGTTACCTCTACACCGCACCTATCGCAAACTATACCTTTGTATCTTATCCTCTTATACTTACCACAGTGACATTCCCAATCTTTAGTTGGTCCAAAAATTCTTTCACAGAACAGTCCATCTCTTTCAGGTTTTAATGTTCTATAATTTATTGTTTCTGGTTTCTTTACTTCACCTCTTGACCATTCTCTTATTTTTTCTGGTGAAGCTAAGCCTATTTGAAGTGCATCAAAATTATTTAATTCAAACAAGGGTACATCCTCCCTTCCTAATGTTCATCATTAAAATCATCTATTTCTAAATCACTCTGCAAATCATCTAAAGTAAGATCTTCATAATCTAAATCAAGATCTTCATCGCTGTCATTTTCACTATCATTGTTTTCTTCTTGCTCAGTATTATAGTCATCATTTTGTTCTTGAGGTAAATCAGTAGAATCTTCTTTTCCTTCAATATTTACATCTAGTTTTTCCATCTCTTCGTCCACAGACTCTTTAAGTTTGATTTCCTCTTTATTATCATTTAATACTTTTACATCCAAGCATAAAGCTTGAAGTTCCTTTATCAGAACCTTAAATGATTCTGGAATTCCCGGTTCTGGTATATTTTCACCTTTTACAATAGCTTCATAAGTTTTAACTCTTCCAACTACATCGTCTGACTTAACTGTCAATATTTCCTGAAGTGTATGAGCTGCTCCATATGCCTCTAATGCCCAAACTTCCATTTCACCAAATCTTTGGCCACCAAATTGAGCTTTACCACCCAATGGCTGTTGAGTTACTAACGAATATGGTCCTGTAGATCTTGCATGGATCTTATCGTCAACCAAATGTGCTAATTTTAAGATATACATATATCCTACAGTTACAGGCCTATTAAATTCTTCTCCTGTTCTACCATCATATAGTATTGTTTTTCCGTCTTCCCTATACCCTGCTTTTTTCAAGCATTCCAATATATCTTCTTCTGTGGCTCCATCAAATACTGGAGTCGCTACATGCCATCCTAATTTACTGGCAGCCCATCCTAAATGAACTTCTAATACCTGACCTATATTCATACGTGAAGGTACACCAAGTGGATTTAAGCATATCTGAAGAGGTCTTCCATCTGGTAGGAAAGGCATATCTTCCTCTGGTAGTACTCTAGAAATAACACCTTTATTTCCGTGTCTTCCTGCCATTTTATCTCCTACAGATATCTTTCTCTTCTGAGCTATATAACATCTAACTAATTTGTTAACTCCTGGTGAAAGCTCATCTCCATTTTCTCTTGTAAATACTTTTACATCTACAATTATGCCCGCTTCACCATGTGGTACTCTAAGGGACGTATCTCTAACTTCTCTGGCCTTTTCGCCAAATATTGCTCTTAAAAGCCTTTCTTCTGCTGTAAGTTCAGTTTCCCCCTTAGGTGTTACTTTACCTACTAATATATCTCCTGCTCTAACTTCTGCACCTATTCTTATAATTCCTCTTTCATCTATATCCTTTAATGCATCTTCTCCTACATTTGGTATATCTCTTGTAATTTCCTCTGGTCCTAATTTTGTATCTCTAGCCTCAGATTCGTATTCCTCTAGATGTATTGATGTAAATACATCTTTTTTTACTAACTCTTCAGATATAAGCATTGCGTCTTCATAATTATATCCTTCCCAAGTTGTAAATCCCATTCTAATATTTTTTCCAAGTGCTATTTCTCCAAGATCTGTAGAAGGTCCATCTGCTAAAACTGTTCCCTTTTTAACTACTTCCCCTTTTTCAACTATAGGTCTTTGATTGATGCATGTGCATTGGTTAGATCTCTGGAACTTAAGAAGTCTATAAATATCTGTTCCTCCATCTGAGTCTCTCTTAACCCTTACTTCGTTAGCACATACATAAGAGACAACGCCTGCATTTCTAGCTTTAGGAAGTACTCCTGAATCTACTGCAGCCTTGTATTCAATACCTGTTCCTACAATAGGTGCTTGTGGTTTCAAAAGTGGAACTGCCTGCCTTTGCATATTTGATCCCATAAGTGCACGGCTGGCATCATCATTTTCAAGGAATGGTATCATAGCTGTAGCTACAGAAACTAATTGCCTTGAAGACACATCCATATAATCAACGTCTTGACCAGGTACTACAATAACATCTTCTTTATCTCTAACTGTAATTTTATTATCTATAAAATTACCATTTTCATCAATAGGCTCGTTTGCCCTACCTATTAAATATTCATCTTCCTCGTCTGCTGTCATATATACAATTTCATTTGTAACTCTCTTATTTTCTTTATCTACTTTTCTATAAGGCGTTTCTATAAAGCCATATTGATTAACTCTTGCATATGTAGCTAGAGAGTTAATAAGTCCTATGTTAGGTCCTTCTGGCGTCTCTATTGGACACATTCTTCCATAATGTGAGTGATGAACATCCCTGACTTCAAATCCAGCTCTTTCTCTTGAAAGTCCGCCTGGTCCTAAAGCAGATAGTCTTCTCTTATGGGTAAGCTCTGACAATGGATTAGTTTGATCCATGAATTGAGAAAGTTGAGAACTTCCAAAAAACTCTTTTATAGACGCAGCTACTGGTCTTATATTTATAAGAGCTTGAGGTGTTATAACTTCCTGATCCTGTATGGTCATTCTTTCCTTAACCACTCTCTCCATTCTTGAGAGACCTATTCTAAATTGATTTTGAAGTAATTCACCAACAGATCTAAGTCTTCTATTTCCAAGATGGTCTATGTCATCAGTATGACCTACTCCATATGCTAATCCCAACTCATAGCTAATGGTAGCATACATATCATCTCTAACTATATGTTTTGGAATTAATTCATGGATGTTCTTTCTTATTTGTTCCTTAATACTTTCCTCATCACTATAATTATCTAAAATTTTCTTTAAAGTGGGATAATGAACACTTTCCTTTATATTTAAATCATCTATATCAAAGTCAATAAAACTACGTATGTCTACAAAGTTGTTACCTATAACTCTTAAAACTATATCTTCAATTTGGATATCTACTACATTTATTCCACACTGTTGGATTTCTACTGCCTTTTCTCTATTTATCTTTTCACCTTTTTGGATAAGAATTTCTCCTGTATCTGGATTAACTACATCCTGTGCTGCTATCTGATTAGCAATTCTTAGGTGTAATGATAACTTCTTATTGAATTTGTATCTTCCAACTCTTGAAAGATCATATCTTTTCGCATCAAAAAATAAAGATTCAATTAGTGATTGGGCACTATCCACTGTAGGAGGTTCTCCCGGTCGTAACCTTTTATATATTTCAAGCAAAGCCTCTTCATGAGTCTTTGTATTATCTTTTTCAATTGTGGCTTTTAGCCTTTCATCCTCTCCAAAGAAATTAGTAATTTCTGCGTCTGTACCATAACCCATGGCTCTAATAAGAATAGTTATGGGTAACTTTCTAGTTTTATCTATTCTAACGTATATTACATTGTTAGAGTCAGTTTCATATTCTAGCCAAGCTCCTCTATTAGGTATTACAGTTGAAGAAAAAAGATTTTTTCCTGTTTTATCAACTGAAAGATCATAATATACACCTGGTGATCTTACAAGTTGGCTAACTATAACTCTCTCTGCACCATTAATTATAAAGGTTCCTTGCTCCGTCATAAGAGGGAAATCTCCCATAAAAACTTCTTGCTCTTTAACTTCACCAGTTTCTTTGTTAATTAGCCTTACTTTTACTTTTAAAGGTGCTGCGTAAGTTGCATCTCTTTCTTTACATTCCTCTACAGAATATTTGATATTATCCATATCTAACTTATATCCTACAAATTCCAAATTAAGGTTAGCAGTATAATCTTGAATAGGATTAATATCATCAAATACCTCTTGTAATCCTTCTTTCAAAAACCAATTGTAGGAATCTAGCTGAACCTCAATTAAATTAGGCATGTGGCCTATTTCTTTAAGTCTGGAAAAGCTCATTCTTGTTCTTTTACCAACCTGGACAGGATGTACCATTGATTTTTCACCCCTTGCATAAACTAAAAATAACCAAAAACATTCACAATGTATATATATGTACTATATGGATGTTTATGGATTTATTAATTGCCATTGTAATAGTATAACCTATTTTTTTATAATTAATTCAATTTGTGTTAAATAATAAAGTATTTATGTTTTCTGCATAACTAATCAATGCAATTTATTATGTTATCATAATATCAAAAAATTGTCAACAATAAAATTTGTAAACTTATAATAAAAAACTATAAAAGGGGCACTTTAAATTAAAGTGCCCCTTTTATAAGCCTTATATTAATTTATTACTTTAATTCTATTTCAGCACCAATTTCTTCAAATTTAGCTTTCATAGCTTCAGCATCTTCCTTGCTTACAGCTTCTTTTAAAGTCTTAGGAGCTCCATCTACTAAAGCTTTAGCTTCTTTCAATCCTAATCCTGTTGCTTCTCTAACTGCTTTTATAACTTTTATCTTTTCTCCACCTGCAGCTTTAAGTACTACGTCAAATTCAGTTTTTTCTTCTGCTCCAGCTGCGGCTCCTGCTCCTGCAGCTCCTGCTACTGCTACTGGTGCTGCTGCACTTACTCCAAATTCTTCTTCACATGCTTTTACTAATTCATTTAATTCTAAAACACTCATCTCTTTTATTGCTTGAATGATTTCTTCTTTACTCATTAATGAACACCTCCAAAATTTCTCTCTTTAAATTATTAAGCTTCTTCTGATTTTTGTTTTTCTTCAATTGCATTTAATGCATATACAAAATTTGATAATGGAGCTTTGAAGCTTCCAAGTAATTTTGCAATAAGTACTTCTTTCGGTGGTACTGTAGCAAGTTCTTTAACTTTATTTTCATCAAAGATTTCGCCTTGAACAACTCCTGCTCTTAGTTCTAAAACCTTATGATCTTTTGAAAAATCATTAAGAATTCTTGCTGGTGCAGTTGGATCTTCATATCCAAATGCTATAGATATTGGACCTACAAAGTAATCTTCTAATTGGTCAAATCCCAATTCTTTAGCAGCTCTTAATGCTAAAGTATTTTTATAAACTTTATATTCTACACCTGCATCTCTTAATTCTTTTCTAAGTTTAGTATCCTCTTCTACAGTTAAGCCCTGATATTTAGCTAATATTACGCCCTGAGCTTTTTCCATTTTTTCCTTAATCTCTTGAACTCTAGCTTCTTTTTCTTCTCTATAATTCTTTTTCACTGTGTATCCACCTCCTTGCAGTCTAAACTACAATACATAATAAACACATATAAATTAAAAAGTCTCTCCATAGACACAGAGAGAGACCAACTATACTTTCTATTGGAATCCTTGATAGGTTGGTTACACCGTTATGCTATCGCACCTATTGTCTACGGAATATTTACATATTTAATTTTTTGCATTACATACAAGTTAATTTAATCTAAAACTTTTGTTGAATTTATCTTTATTCCTGGTCCCATAGTACTTGATATTACTACAGACTTCAAATATTGACCTTTAGATGCTGATGGTTTTGCTTTTACTATAGCTTCCATTAATGTATGAAAGTTATCTAATAATTTTTGTGATTCAAAAGATTTCTTTCCTATTGGAACATGAACTATACTAGTTTTATCTACTCTATATTCAACTTTACCAGCCTTAATCTCCTCTATTGCCTTTGCAACATCAAAAGTAACAGTACCAGATTTAGGGTTTGGCATTAATCCCTTAGGTCCAAGCACTCTTCCTAATTTTCCTACAACTCCCATCATATCTGGAGTTGCTACAACAACATCAAAATCGAACCAATTTTCTTTTTGAATCTTATCAACGTATTCTTGTGCGCCTACATAATCTGCTCCTGCTTCCTGAGCTTCTTTAACCTTAGCGCCTTTTGCAAATACAAGCACTTTAACTTTTTTTCCTGTTCCATGAGGAAGAACTACAGCTCCTCTAACTTGTTGATCTGCATGTCTTGGATCTACTCCAAGCTTTAATGCTAATTCTATTGTTTCATCAAACTTTGCTTTTGATGTTTTTAAGACAAGTTCTATAGCTTCTGATGGTTCATATAATGTACCTTTATCAATAAGCTTAGCGCTTTCTACATACTTTTTTCCCATGTCGAAATCCTCCCTTGTGGTTTTAACGGTTTATACCTCCCACTTATTTTGCTTAACTAGTCTTCTACAGTTATTCCCATACTTCTTGCAGTTCCTGCTATCATCTTCATAGCAGTTTCAACTGATGCAGCATTTAAATCTGGCATTTTTGTTTCAGCAATCTGTCTTACTTGCTCTTTAGTTACTTTAGCAACTTTAGTTTTATTTGGTACACCAGATCCACTTTCTATTCCTGCTGCTTTCTTTAGTAATACTGCTGCTGGAGGAGTCTTTAGTATAAAACTAAAAGATCTGTCCTGATATACAGTAATTACTACTGGAATTATAAATCCTGCCTGTTTAGCAGTCTTAGCATTAAATTCCTTACAAAAACCCATAATATTTACACCATGCTGTCCAAGTGCTGGTCCAACTGGTGGTGCTGGGCTTGCTTTTCCTGCAGGAAGTTGAAGTTTTATCATTCCTACTACTTTTTTAGCCATAATATACACCTCCTATATGTGGTTATGTATAAATACATCTCCCACTTACTATAAACTTTTGCTTTATGCATTATTCTATTTTTTCTATTTGATTAAAATCAAGTTCAACAGGAGTTTCCCTGCCAAACATGTTAACTAAAGCTTTAATTTTTCTTTTCTCAGTATTTATTTCCTGGATAACAGCTAAGAAGTTCTCTAACGGTCCCGATTTCACCTTTACATTTTCTCCTACTGATATATCTACATTTATTGGTTTTTCGCTAATTCCCATATCCTTTACTTCTTCATCAGTAAGTGGAACAGGTTTAGAACCAGGTCCAACAAAGCCTGTAACTCCTCTAGTATTTCTAACTATATACCAAGAATCATCAGTCATTATCATGTGTATTAAAACATACCCTGGAAATACTTTTTTTAAAGTTATTTTCTTTTTTCCATCTTTAATCTCAACTTGCTCTTCCATTGGAACCTGAACATCATCTATCCAATCATAAAGGTTCCTATTTTCTATAGTTTTTTCAAGATTAACTTTAACTTTATTTTCATAACCAGAATATGTATGAACTACATACCACTTAGCTTTATCTGACATAACTCTAGGGACAAAACTATTTCCTAGTCCCTACCTCCTTTTTATTTCATAATAATCTTAGCTAAAGAATTAAATCCAAAATCTATAACTCCAACAATCACCACATAAATAGCACAAAATACAACAACGGCAATTGTAGCTTTTTTTGTATGTTCTTTAGAGGCCCAAGTTATCCGTTTGAATTCTGATACTAGTCCTTTAAAAAAATTAAAGAACCCACCTTCAAGTGCTGTCTGCTTATCAACTTTTTTCATATCACCGTTTGCACCCATTTGCTCACATCCTCAAAACAATTTAATATGTGCCTCTACAATATTATCTAGTTTCTTTATGAACTGTGTGTTTATGACAAAAAGGACAATACTTTTTCATTTCTAATCTATCTGGATCATTTTTCTTGTTTTTCATTGTATTGTAATTTCTTTGTTTACAATCTGTACACGCTAGTATCACTTTTACTCTCATTACTCTCTAACCTCCTAATATAGCTCACAAACATAATCAATTAGAAATTTATTTTGAAAATCATGCATTACTTAACTAAATTATCACAACTTAGTTTTTATGTCAATGGCTTAAAATATAAACAGGTACTACCTAATTTTTTACTTTCAAAGGGACTGGATTTAGAAACCCAGTCCCTAAAATATTACTCAGTTATTGTAGTAACAACACCTGAACCAACTGTTCTTCCGCCTTCTCTTATTGCAAATCTTAATCCTTCATGCATTGCTACTGGTGTTATAAGTTCTACGTTCATGTCTATGTGGTCTCCTGGCATTACCATTTCTACTCCTTCTGGTAAAGCGATTGATCCTGTTACATCTGTTGTTCTGAAGTAAAATTGTGGTCTGTATCCATTGAAGAATGGTGTATGTCTTCCGCCTTCTTCTTTCTTAAGTACATATACCTGACCTACAAATTTCTTATGAGGATGTACTGTTCCTGGTTTTGCTAGTACTTGACCTCTTTCTACTTCGTCCCTCTGTATTCCTCTTAATAGTACTCCGATGTTATCTCCTGCCATTGCCTGGTCTAGAAGTTTTCTAAACATCTCTACTCCTGTACATGTTGTCTTCTTCTTTTCTTCCTTTAATCCTACTATCTCTAATTCGTCTCCGATTTTTAATACTCCACTTTCTACTCTTCCTGTTGCTACTGTTCCTCTTCCTGTTATTGTGAATACATCTTCTATTGGCATTAAGAAGTCTTTATCTGTTGGTCTTTCTGGTGTTGGTATATATTCATCTACTGCATCCATTAATTCATGTATGCATTTTGTTGTTTCTGGATCATCTGGGTTCTCTAATACCTTTAATGCACTTCCTACTATTATTGGTACGTCGTCTCCTGGGAATCCATACTCACTTAATAACTCTCTTACTTCCATCTCTACTAATTCTAGTAATTCTGGATCATCTACCTGGTCTGACTTATTTAAGAATACTACTATATACTGTACTCCTACTCTGCTTGCTAACAATATATGTTCTCTTGTCTGTGGCATTGGACCATCTGCTGCACTTACTACTAGGATTGCTCCATCCATCTGTGCTGCTCCTGTTATCATGTTCTTTACATAATCTGCATGTCCTGGACAGTCTACATGAGCATAGTGTCTCTTGTCTGTCTCATATTCTACATGTGCTGTATTTATTGTTATTCCTCTTTCTTTTTCTTCTGGTGCTTTATCTATTTCATCATACTTTGTTGCTGCTGCTTTTCCCTCTTTTGACAATACCATTGTTATTGCTGCTGTTAATGTTGTCTTACCATGGTCTACGTGTCCTATTGTTCCTATGTTTACATGTGGTTTGGTTCTTTCATATTTTTCTTTTGACATTACTCTTCCTCCTTGTTGGTTATACACATCTTATTTAAGTAAACTCATCCTGGTGTGTTGTAAAAACTTTATACATCATTATTGGAGCCCATGACCAGGATTGAACTGGTGACCTCCACCTTACCAAGGTGACGCTCTGCCTACTGAGCTACATGGGCAATTTCTCTTGGAGCGGGAAACGGGACTCGAACCCGCGACGGCCAACTTGGGAAGCTGGTGTTCTACCACTGAACTACTCCCGCCAATAAACTTCAATTAAATATCAAAAGTAACATATCAGTTATTAATTCTAATACAAGTATATTTTTTTGTCAATATACTATTTTTTATTTATGAATTAAACATTTTTCCAATTTTCTTTTAACTCTCTGTAAAGCATTATCTATAGACTTGGCATGTCTATCTAAATCACATGCAATTTCTTGATATGACTTTCCATCCACATAAGACATAAGTACTTCCATTTCTAAATTTGACAACACTTCTCCTATTTCACTTTGTATATGATTTAGCTCTTCCCTTCCAATTACAAGTTCTTCGGGATCTGCCACCTTAGTTTCAGACAAAACATCCAATAAAGTTCTATCTGATTCTTCATCATATATAGGCTTATTTAAAGATATATATGTATTTAATGGAATATGCTTCTGTCTAGTAGCAGTTTTTATAGCAGTTATTATTTGACGGGTCACGCAAAGTTCTGCAAAAGCTTTAAAAGATGATAACTTATCTGGTTTAAAATCTCTTATAGCCTTATATAAACCTATCATACCTTCTTGGTAGATATCCTCCTTATCCGCACCGATTAAAAAATATGACTTTGATTTTGATTTAACAAAATTTCCATATTTATTTATCAGGTACTCTTGAGCACTTACATCCCCTTTTTTTGCTTCAATAACTATTTCTTCATCTAATTTTTCTTCAAAGGGGGAAACTTTCCTAGCATTATAACTCCTATTATCCAAGATATCCCCTCCAACATAATTATAAACCACTGCTACAATTATACATTAAAAGTAAATTTATAGTCAATACATTTTAGTCACTTTTACGAATCTTTTCAAGTACTTCCAATACATCCTCTTTTATGCTATCCTCCAAAGTATTTCTTTGCTCGTGATATTTCTTTTCAATTTTACTTTTTATATGGTTCTCAACATTATTAACTTCATGATAAAATTCAATAGAAGACATTCTAACAGCGCCCCTTTGAAATGTTACTTGCTGTTCCAGCGAATCAGAAGTTACTACAAATACCTCATTTTTACGTCCTATATTGTTTACAGTTCTTTCTATAAAACTATCTGCCGTCTCATTCTCTTTAGTAAATACTACTACAACATTTTTATTAATTTTTTCTTTTTTTTCTAAGCTTCCCGATACCATATGGGCATCAAATACTATAAAAACTTTATAGCCCTTATATACCGAGTAATTGCTTAAAGTTTCTATAAGCGACTGTCTTGCGGTTTCAAGGCTATAATTTTTTATATTATTTAACTTAGGCCAACTATTTATAACATTATATCCATCTACAAAAATATTTCTCAACTTCTACCACATTTTATTCTTTGCTTTAATATTTCATACATCAATATGCCACCTGCCACAGAAGCATTTAAGGATGATACTCTTCCTACCATAGGTATCTTTACCAACACATCACATTTTTCTTTAGTCAATTTAGCTATTCCTCTTCCTTCACTTCCTATTATTAAAGCCGCAGGTCCCTTAAAATCGACATCAAAGCAATAATTTTCTCCACTCATATCAGCCCCATATACCCATATACCATCTTTCTTTAATTTTTCTATTGTAGTATTTAAATTTGTAACTTTACATATCTTCATATACTCTGCTGCTCCTACAGAGGATTTATATACTACAGGCGTAATTCCCACATTTCTTCTTTTAGGTATTATAATTCCATGAGCACCGCATATTTCAGCAGTTCTTATTATTGCACCAAAGTTATGGGGATCTTCTATTTCATCTAATACAATTATAAAAGGAGCTTCCTGTTTTTCTCTGGCGTATTCTAGTATATCCTCTACTTCACAGTATTTATAGGGAGTTATCTGTGCAATTACTCCTTGATGTGCTCCTGTTTGGGAAATTTTGTCTAACTTTTTTCTATCCACCTGTTTTACAACTATATGCTTCTCTTTAGCTTTAGCAAGTATTATATTTATAGAACCTGACATATTTCCCTCTGCAAGAAAAATCTGTTCTATAGTTGTATTACTTGATTTTAAAGCTTCAATAACTGCATTTCTGCCTTCAATTAAATCCTCTCTAAACTCAGTTTTATCTGTCAAGTTCGTTGATTTTTTATACTTATTTTTCATAATCCTACCCTTTATACCTCAATTTCTTATTTACTTTTTTCGTCTACCTTATATTTCTTTCGTATCTCTTATAATTTTCCACAAGTCATTTCCCTTCCGAGCAATATCCATTTACACAGGAAGGTCCGCAGTTCATAAACAAAGTTCTTGGCATCAGATGGAGTTTTGACTCCACCTGATGCTTAGGAATCGTTATCCAGGGACGTAGCTACTCTTTAATCCCACTTGGAGAAAAGCAGATATCCCAAATCTTTGATTTGGTGATAGTCGCTTTCACAGAGTGCGTGGGATTATTAGAGCAGGTAGTCATCGGATAAACAAATTAGGCGTATATTCAATTAGCTTAACCTTTAATGCCAATTAAAATCCCCCTTTATTCTTCAAGTTTATTATAAACCTAAATAAATAATTTAATCTATCTCGGTTACCTATTAAATATAAAAAGCCAATTAATGTTTCAAATCCAGTTGCAAATCTATACTCCTGTACATCTGCATTTTTAGGAACTGTCCCTGACTTAGCGTTTCGTCCTTTTTTAAAAAAATACATTTCTCTATCAGATAACTCTTGTTCCAGTTTTTTTATAACTTCACTTTGAGAATGTGCCTTTACAAATTTTATAGCTTCCACATGCAAATTGTGTACAGACATATTTCTGTGTTCACTGGCTAAGTAAGTTCTTACAAACACCTCATATACAGCATCTCCAATAAACGCAAGTGCAAGGGGACTCATCTGTCTTACCTCTGCTTCACTCATTCTTATCTCTAACAAATCATTTTCCATCTTTATCCCCCGTTAAATTATAATCTCTATACTCTTTTCCATCTTACTCCTTCTGGTGTATCTTCTAATACTATTCCCTGCGCCTTCAAATCATCCCTTATTTTATCGGAAAGTGCCCAGTTTTTTTCACTTCTAGCTATTTGTCTCTTCTCTATTAAAGCTTCAATTTCTTTTTCAATGCTTCCTCGTTTAGATTGCTGTAGTATTCCAAGTGGAGCTCCCAGTTCCCTTATTAAATTGAGCGAATCCCTAATTACTTCCACAGAGGAATCCTTATTTATGCTTATATTTATATCCTTTACCAGGTCAAAAATTACAGATATAGCATCTGCTGTATTAAAGTCATCATCCATCTTTTCAATGTATCTTTGCTTGTACTTACCTAATTTATTTCTATACTCTTTTTCATTTTCTGAAATTGGTATGTCTTCTTTATTATCTAAAAGATTTTCTAAATTTGTTATTGAATTGTACAATCTATCTAACGCTGATTTTGTAGAATCTAAAAGTTCCATACTAAAATTTATTTGAGTTCTATAATGACCTGATAGCATAAACATTCTTATTACGTCCGGTTCATACTTTTCCAGAATTTCCCTTACAGTAAAAAAGTTGTTTAATGATTTTGACATCTTTTGGTTATTTACATTTACAAAAGCAGAATGCATCCAATACCTAGCAAATGTTTTACCGGTCCTACCTTCACTTTGAGCTATTTCATTCTCATGATGGGGAAACATTAAATCAGACCCTCCTGCATGTATGTCTATAGTTTCTCCTAGTAAATCATGCGCCATACAAGAACATTCTATATGCCATCCCGGTCTTCCCATTCCCCAAGGGCTTTCCCATGCAGGTTCACCAGGTTTTTGCCCCTTCCAAACTGCAAAATCCATAGGATCTTTTTTTCTCTCATCAACATCTATCCTAGCTCCTGCTCTAAGATCATCTATATTTTGTCCGGAAAGTTTTCCATAATTGCTAAATTTTTTTGTACTAAAATAGACATCCCCATCTATCTCATAGGCATAGTCTCTATCTATTAAATCTCCTATAAATTCAATTATTTTTGTTATGTATAAAGTAGCTCTAGGATTTACAGTAGCTCTTTTTATATGCAAGGCATCCGCATCCTTATAATACTCTTTTATAAACTTATCTCCCAGTTCTTTTACAGTTATATGCTCATCTTGTGCTTTTTTTATCATCTTATCATCAATATCCGTAAAATTTTGCACGAATCTTACTTTATATCCCTTGTACTCTAAATACCGTCTAACCGTATCAAACACAACAAAAGTTCTTGCATTGCCTATATGAAAAAAATTATATACTGTAGGGCCACATACATACATTTTTACTTCATCGGAATCCAATGGAACGAATTCTTCCTTTTCCCTGGTTATTGTATTAAAAATTTTCATGATATTTTGGCCTCCTTGTTTAGTTTCTCTATTTATATAAGCTAAATTAAAAATATAAATAAAGTTTTTTACACCAAATAAAATTCTTAGAATTTCTCATCTGCAATAGATAGCTATTGGATAAAATTTTTACTCTAATTTCGATTTAAATTCCCTAAATATTTTATCACATTATTATAACTTATTTAAGTGCTATTAATATTTTTATCCCTATTGCTTTAGATAAGGAAGACCTATAAGTATCCATAACATCATGGAAACTTATAGGTCTTTAACTTACTTTAATATTTTTCAACTATACTTTCAGCTATATTTAAATCTTCTGGTGTGGTCACTTTTATGTTTTCATAGTTACCTTCATACAAATAAACCTTATTTCCATAACGCTCTACTACCATAGTATCATCAGTAACACACATTTTTTCATTCATTAATTTTTTATGACAGTCATAAATTAAATCATATTTAAAACACTGCGGAGTTTGAACTGCAAATAAACTTTTTCTCTCTAATGTAGAAGAAGAAAATCCACTTTCTTCCCTAACTTTTAGTGTATCCTTAGGCCTAACTCCACAAGCACAAGCCCCATACCTATTAGAATATTTTATTCCATCATCAATAATTTTACTAGTGACAAAAGGTCTAGCCCCATCGTGAATTAGAACAACACTACAGTTTTCTTTTTCTAAAACTTCTAGTCCATTAAATACCGAATCCTGACGTTCTTTACCCCCAGCAACTAATTTAATTACCTTCTGAAACCCATATTTATCTACTACTTCTCTTTTACAATATTCTATCTCAGTTTCTGCACATACCAGTATAATTCCATCTATAAGAGGATTTATGGAAAATGCCCTTATGGAATAATATAATATAGGCTTACCCTTAATTTTAATAAATTGCTTATTAATAGTAGTTCCCATTCTTTTTCCCTTGCCGGCAGCTACAATAATAGCATAATTACCATTCATAAGCTATAGATCCCCTTTTTGTCTTGCAAATATCATTCTCCCTGCTGCTGTTTGCAGAACAGAAGTTACTACCACACCTTTTGTATCTCCTATATACTTTTTTCCACCTTCTACAACTATCATTGTTCCATCATCTAAATATGCAATACCCTGTCCTGATTCTTTTCCGTCCTTAATTATTTGCACATTCATTTCTTCTCCTGGAAGTACAACAGGTTTAACCGCATTAGCAAGTTCATTTATATTAAGTACTGGTACTCCTTGGAACTCTGCAACTTTATTTAAATTATAGTCATTAGTCACTACTTTTCCATCTAAAACTTGTGATAGTTTTAAAAGCTTGGCATCTACTTCCGGTATGTTTGGAAAATCTTTTTCATATATCTGAACATCAATATTTAACTCTTTCTGTATCTTATTTAATATATCTAATCCTCTTCTTCCCCTAGTTCTTTTCAATCCATCCGAAGAATCAGCTATATGTCTTAATTCTGCTAGTACAAAGTTTGGAATTACAAGTGGTCCCTCTATAAATCCAGTTTGGCATATATCAAATATTCTTCCATCTATTATTACAGAAGTATCTAAAACCTTAGGATAACCTTTATGTGCATGTTGGTGCTCCCCTTTAGATTTTTTTTCTCTAGTTCCCTGAAGTCTTTTAGTTGCTACACTAGTTGCTATATTAGAAAACATGGACATTAATTCTTCCCTTTTTCGTATAGCAATATTTGCGCCTAATGCAGCCATAAGTATAGCTACTATTACTGCAAGTACAGTCCCCACAACTGGTATCTTTTCCAACAAGTTAAGAAATACTGCTGATATTAGAAGTCCTATTAATGCTCCCAAAACACCTAATAATATTTCTACTGCAGGAAGTTTTTGAAGGCTCTTTTCGATATAATCCATAGTTTTCATAATAATTGAATTAATCCACGGTGATATTAAAAATAACATGATTCCAAAAAACAAAGTTAATATAGATAAAAATAAAAATTGTTTAACTGGACTATTGGCTAGATAAAACATTTTAGCAAAATAGTCAGAACTTAACGCACTCTTTCCTAACAAATATCCTAATATTAAGCCTATTATTGTAAAAAGTCCTCTCAGTATTTTTTTTAACAATAGACTCACCTCCCCTACATTGATGTTTTTTCATTACACTTACTATATATTAATAAACTAGATTTTTCAATAAAACCAAATTTATTTAATAAATTATTTACTTTACGTCCTTAATTTAACAACCTCCTTTTAGATAATTATACCAAAAAATAAAATTTATAAACATTTTTGTCCATTATTTCACATGACAATCCCCCTATTCATAAATTTATTCTTGGTTTATTATATATGCATAGAGCAATTTTACTTAGTACTAACTAAAGTTTACAAATAATATCCTAAATATATAAGGAGTTGAACTTGATGAAAGATATAATTTTTGATAATTTTCAAAACGCAGTAAGTGAATCTTTATTAAGGCATAAGAGTATTTTAGATATAATTACGAAACTTCAGGAGTCAAATGCTAGAATAAATAGAGCTGTTGCAAAATCTATTACTAATTGCGGATGTATAGAAGTTTGTGGTAAGAAACAACATATTCCATCCGAAGATAATACTTTGGATATTGAATCCCTAAGATCTTGCTTAAGTACACATGTAAAAGGTAAGCTATGTGACAACTGTAGAGATGTAATACAAAACGAAATAGGAAATAATTTATTTTATCTTACTTGTTTATGTAATACGCTGGATATAAATCTATATGACATACTTTTAAAAGAGTATGACAAAATAAATACCCTAGGTAAGTATTCTTTCAGATAATTTCTAGCACAAAATAATACCAGTCATATTATTTTGTGCTTAAAACTTATTGTCTATCATGATTTGTTCTCTAAGCCTTCTCAATCCATTCTTTATAGCTCTGGCCCTAGCTTCTCCTATTCCTTCAACTCTATCAAGCTGCTCATAAGATGCTTCCATAACACCTTTAAGCTCCTTAAAATTTTTCACTAAATTTTCTATTACATTAGTTGGTATTCTAGGAATTTTATTTAACATTCTGTATCCTCTTGGTGATATCAATGTATCAACTAGAGGAACTCCTGCATATCCTAAAGATTTAGAAATACAATCAAGATTGAATAGTTCACTTGAACTTATTTCTTGAAGTTGCTTATATATTTCATCATAATCCATACCACTTTGACAATAGTCTCTTATCATAAATATTCCGTCTCTCTCAACGCTTTTAATTAATTCATTTAATTGCATTGAAATTAATCTTCCTTCATTGCCAAGTTCACATATGTATCTTTCAATCTCTGATACTATTCTCATTACCATTTCAGTTCTTTGGATAGCCGTCATTACGTCAAATAATGTTACTATATCTTGAAACTCTAAAATATTAAGATTGTTAACAACGCCATCAAGTACAGAGACGTACTTTTCTAAAGTTTGTAGTGCTTGATTAGCCCTTCCAAGCATAACACTACTATCCTGTAATACATATTTAATGTATCCTTTATATACGGTTATGACATTTCTCCTTTGAGAAATAGCAATAACTATAGCCCCTGTTTGTTTAGCCACTCTATCTGCAGTTCTATGCCTTGTTCCAGTTTCAAAAGTTGGAATAGATGAATCTGGAATAAGTTGAGTATTTGCATATAATATTCTCTTTAAATCACTGCTCAATATTATAGCACCATCCATTTTTGCAAGCTCATATATATAAGAAGAACTGTACTCAGAATTAATGGTAAATCCACCGTCTACCACTTTCATTATCTGTTCACTATCTCCTAAAACTACAAGTCCACCGGTTTTAGCTCTCAAAATATTTCTAAGACCTTCCCTAAGTTGAGTACCTGGTGCTAAAAGTTTTAATATACTTTTAAGTTCTTTATCTTTTTCTAATCTCAAAATCATCACCCTAATTAAAAAACTTTATTTAATGCCTCCTTTAGGGAGGATACACCTATAACATTTATATCTTTAGAATTTACCTTTTCCTTATTTCTATCTGGTATTATTATATTCCTAAATCCCATTTTTTTTGCTTCATTTACTATTCTATCACAAAATGATACTGGTCTAACTTCACTTGTAAGTCCAACTTCACCTACTGCTAAAAGATTATCTAGTCCAATTTCCCTAGATTTAGCACTAGATATAAGTGCAAGTGCAAGCCCTAAATCTCCGAAAGTTCCTTCTATCTTAAGTCCCCCCACTACATTTACATAAACATCACAATTATAAAATGTAATTCTAAGTTTTTTCTCAAGTACCGCTAAAATTAAATTTAATCTAGAAATATCTACTCCGACGGCTGTTCTTCTTGGCATAACTGCTTTAGTTTCGCTAACCAACGCTTGTATTTCTACTAGTATAGGTCTTCTTCCTTCCATTATACCAATAATTACAGAACCTTCTTTTTGAAATTCTCTATCTTCTAAAAATGCTGCAGAAGGATTTAATATTTCTTTAAGTCCGCTTCCTGCCATTTCAAATACACCAATTTCACTGGTAGTACCAAAACGATTTTTTACAGTTCTTAAAATTCTTAGCTCTCCAGTTCTTTCTCCTTCAAAAGACAGTACAGTATCCACCATGTGCTCTAGTACCCTAGGTCCTGCTAGCTCACCCTGTTTTGTAACATGTGCCACTATAAAAAAAGATATATTATTAGACTTCCCTATACGCATAATATCGTTAGAAGTTTCCCTTACTTGAGACACACTACCCGGTGCTGAGCTAATAGATTCTTTAAATAAAGTCTGAATAGAATCCACTACTACAAATACGGGTTTAGTCTGTTCTATATGAACCTTTATTTTATCAATATTAACTTCTGAAACTATATAAAGATCATTAGACAAAGAATCAAGTCTATCTCCCCTCATCTTTATCTGTTCTTCTGACTCTTCTCCTGAGACATACAGCACTTTCCCATATTTTTCAGCAATATTGCTGGCTGTCTGTAAAAGCAGAGTTGATTTTCCAATACCAGGAGCCCCGGATATAAGTGTTATTGAACCTTTTACAATACCTCCTCCAAGAACTCTATTCAATTCCATTATACCAGTATCTAGCCTTTCGTATTCACCAGATTTTATATTATTTATACTTTTTGGCGTGCTGCTAAATTTCATATTAGAAAATGTTACTTCCTGAGGTGACTTAATCTCTTCTATCATGCAGTTCCATTTATTACAGTTAGGACATTTACCAAGCCACTTTGGGGATTCATATCCACATTCCTGGCATACAAAAACCGTTTTTTTCTTTACCATTGAATCATCTCTTCCTGTATAAATCGATAAAAATAGCTAAATTTATATAAAAATTAAACTTTATACTGTAAAAAGTATAAAGTTTAATTTTATGTGAGTCAATCATTAATTGACTTTATTAAATAATAATTCTCCTTTTTCTACAACTACTTTAACTTTATCTCCTTTTTTAACATTACCTCTAAGCATTTCTTCAGAAAGTTTATCTTCTACAGTTTTTGTAATTGCTCTTCTAAGCGGTCTTGCACCATAAGTTAAATCAAAGCCTTCTTTTGCCAAAAGCTCCTGCGCTTTATCTGTAAATCCAATTTCTATTTCCTGATCTTTAAGCCTTGAGGAAACATCTTTTAACATGAGTTTTACTATTTGTTTTAAATCTTCCTCTTCTAACTGGTGGAAGACTATAATATCATCTATTCTGTTTAAAAACTCAGGTCTAAAAGAATTTTTAAGTTCCTCCATTATATTATCTTTCATCTTTTCATATTGACTTTCCTTGTCATCACCTTTAGTAGCAGTAAATCCCATAGACTTTTGTTTTCTAATGGTAGCTGCTCCTACATTAGAAGTCATTATTATTATGGTATTTTTAAAGTTTATTGTTTTTCCTTTTCCATCGGTTAATCTTCCATCTTCAAGTATTTGAAGTAATATATTAAATACTTCTGGGTGTGCTTTTTCTATTTCATCAAACAGTACTACTGAATAAGGATTTCTTCTTACTTTTTCAGTAAGCTGTCCTCCTTCATCATAGCCTACATACCCTGGAGGCGATCCTATAAGTCTAGATACTGTATGCTTTTCCATATATTCCGACATATCAATTCTTATCATATTGTTTTCGTCGCCAAACATAGCCTCTGCCAAAGCTTTTGACAACTCAGTTTTTCCAACACCTGTAGGCCCCAAAAATATAAATGAACCTATAGGTCTCTTTGGATCTTTAAGCCCAACTCTAGCCCTTCTTACTGCCTTAGAAATGGATTTAACTGCTTCATCTTGACCTACTACTCTCTTATGAAGAATTTCCTCTAGTTTGAGCAATCTCTCTGATTCTTTTTCAGTTAACTTCTCTACAGGTATATTGGTCCACTGAGATACCACTGATGCAATTTGGTCTTCTCCTACCGTAAGTGTTGATACTTCTTTTTTAGTCTTCCAGTTAGTTTTTAATCCTTCTAACTTATTTTTTAATTCCTTTTCTTTATCCCTTAAACTAGCAGCTTTTTCAAAATCCTGTACTCTAATAGAATCCTCTTTTTCCTTAGTTGCCTTTTCTAATTCTTCTTCTAAATTTTTTAAATCTGGTGGGGCAATTAAATTTTGTATTCTAACTTTAGCAGCTGCTTCATCTATAAGATCAATTGCCTTATCAGGTAAATATCTATCTGTAATATATCTATCTGATAAATTTACTGCTGCATCTATAGCTTCATCTATTATTTTTACTCTATGATGAGCCTCATATTTATCTCTAAGACCTTTTAATATTAAAACTGCCTCCTCTTTAGTAGGTTCTCCTACTATTATAGGCTGAAATCTTCTTTCAAGTGCAGCATCCTTTTCAATGTATTTTCTATATTCATCTATAGTAGTGGCTCCTATGCATTGTATTTCTCCTCTAGCTAAAGCTGGTTTTAATATATTAGATGCATCTATAGCACCTTCTGCTGCTCCCGCTCCTATTATAGTATGAATTTCATCTATGAATAATATTACATTACCTGATTTTCTTATCTCTTCCATAACTTTTTTAAGTCTTTCTTCAAATTCTCCTCTATATTTTGATCCCGCTATCATTGAAGAAAGATCTAATGTTACTACTCTTTTTCCCCTTAAAAGTTCAGGTATATTACACGATACTATCTTTTCTGCCAATCCTTCTGCAATTGCAGTTTTACCTACACCAGGGTCTCCTATTAGACAAGGATTATTCTTAGTTCTTCTACTTAGTATTTCCAAAACCCTCTGAGTTTCTTTATCTCTTCCTATAACAGGGTCCAACTTTCCCTCTTTTGCCATGTCTGTTAAGTCTCTTCCAAACTGATCTAAAGTTGGGGTTGGCTCTCCATTTTCTTTCTTAGTACTGTTTGAATTCATTGATGATTGCTCTCCCGAAAGTGAATCCACAAGTTCCTTCCTCAGCTTATTAAAATCTACTCCCAAATTATTTAAAATAGTAAACGCAACTCCCTCTGCTTCTCTTATAAGTGCAAGTAGGATATGCTCTGGACTTATATAGTTATGGTTTAGATTTCTGGCTTCAAACAAACTTAGCTCTAAAAGCCTTTTTGTCCTTGGAGTAAGAGGGATTTCCTTATTGTACAAATTTATTTCTCCCCTACCCTCATATTCTTCTATAAAATTTCTTACTGTTTCAATGTTTACATTCATATCACTTAAAAGATTCCTGGATATTCCTTCTTCTTTTAATATTCCCAAAAGTATATGTTCTGTACCTACATATCCATGTTGAAGTGCTTGTGCTTCTTCTTGAGCATAAACTAATACTTTTTGTGCTCTTTCCGTAAATCTTCCAAACATCATAGTATATTTCACCATCCTTCTTATTGAACTTTATCAATATTTAATTTTTCTTTTACAATTTTTGCCCTATTAAGATTCATTTCAATGGCTGATAAAATTTTCTCATTTCCATCTTGTATTGTAGCAGGCTGTGTACTTACTAAAAGATTATTCAAAGTTGCCTTGCTTATATTCTTAATTATTCCCATTTCAACGCCTAATCTTACATCAGACAAAAGTTTGAAACATTCATTTACATTTAAAATCACTGCTGATTTTAATATACCCAATGCTCTGTAAATTTTATCTTCTACCTCATATTTAAATTTTTTCATAAGATTTTCTCTAGAAGCCTTTTCTTCATTTGTTACCTGAACAACTACAGCTTTTAAATTGCTCAGTATTTCCTCTTCGCTTCTACCTAAAGTAACCTGATTGGAAATTTGATATATATTCCCTATGGCCTTTGAACCTTCACCATACAATCCTCTAACAGTCATTCCAACTTGAGATAATGCATTTAAAAATCCATTCATCTGATTGTTTAAAGAAAGTGCTGGCAAATGCAGCATAACAGAAGCTCTAAGTCCCGTTCCTATATTAGTAGGACATGCTGTAAGATAACCTAACTTTTCATCAAATGCATACTTTAAATTTCCTTCCAATAAATCATCTATTTTATCACTTACATTATACACTTCTTCTAAATTTAACCCTGCTGTTATACATTGAATTCTAATATGATCTTCTTCATTTATCATAATACTTATAGTCTGCTGATTATCTATTATAAAAGCAGATTTGTGGCTGTTATCTATCAAATTTTTACTTATAAGGTGCTTTTCCAGATAATTTCGCTTCTCATTATCAGTTTCTTCCCACAAATAATTAGTCTTAAATGTGTCCTTATTACTAGAAGGTGTATAAAAAGCATTCTCTACTAGTTTGATTACCTCTTTGCTTTTTTCTTCATTTAATTTATGTGGAAATGGAACTTCAGCCAAATTTCTAGCTAATCTTATCCTACTACTTATTACCAAACCGCCGTTGCTGTCATCACAAGTAGTCGTCCAATTATTCAAAGTTAACCCTCCTTCCTATTTTCGTTGCTCACATGAACTTGTTTCTCAATTTCTTTTATAGCATCTCTTATAGTTGCTGCTTTTTCATACTCCTCTAAGGATACTGCCTTTTGAAGATCTGACTTTAACTTCAAAAGCTTATTTCTTTCAATAATACTTTTTCCTTGATTTTTAGGTATTTTACCTGTATGGCCTAAATTTGCTTGAACCCTCTTAATTACAGGTCCTAAAATATTACTAAAATTTTTATAGCACTCACTGCATCCTAAAAGACCTGTTTTTTTAAATTCACTATAAGATGTACCACAAGTTTTACAAGATATATCAAAGGTTTTATGTTCTTCATTATTGCCACTTGTCATATAATCCATAATTCCACTTAAAATATTTTGAAATCCAAATGGAGAAACAAAGTCTATTTGAGGTACAAAATTAAGTTCTCCCTTTTCCATAGCACATTTTTCACATAAATTAATATCCTGCTTGGAACCATTTATTATTTTTGTTATATGAACTGTAGCCTCATTCTTCTTACATATATCACAAATCATATCATCACTCCTATGCATATATGATTAACATTTAATGTAATTTAATACAATAAATATTATATCATATATTTATCTATCTATTCATACCAAATTTAGGGCTTCTAAATATAACTACTATAATTGATTTTAATATATCTGCCCTCAATTTATTTTTATTATTCAATGCAATATTTAGTGTCCTATCATTTATTATAGTCTTTAATATTATGTTTTCTCTTTCCGTTATAACTTGCTCTTCAAGTAGCGTTTCTATAAGCTGTGCAGCAGTATTGTATGTTATGGTATCCCCTATTTTTTCTATTATACTTTTAAGTAAATTCTCATTACAGTCAAATTCTACTTTTCGTATAATTATACATCCGCCGCCGCCCCTCTTGCTTTCTATGTAGTAACCTTTATCCATAGTAAATCTAGTAGTCAATACATAATTTATCTGGGAGGGCGCACAGCTAAAATAATTAGCTAGTTCGTTTCTTCCAATTTGAAGTTTAGTCTCCTCACTATTATTAAGCATTTCTTTTATAAAGTCTTCTATTATATCTGATAATCTTGCCAATTTACCACCTTCTTGACTTTGACTTTCTTTGACCTTAAATTAATAATATTATTAATTTAGGTTTTATTCAACTTCTATATTTCACTAAATATATTTGTTTTATACATAAATACTAAGTTCAAATACTATTTTCTCCATTTTTCTAATACATACTTCTAATACATACTATTGTATACTGTTTATATGTGTTAAATAAGAATAGTCACCCTGTAGAATAATTTAATCCTCATTCTTAAATGCTTTTATACAATACTTTCCTCCATCACAGGGCCTATTTGGATTAACAGTAAAATACTTATTTTTTAACATATTGCATACTATCTCTACATTTTCATTTTCATTGCTATCTACAACTATAGTTAATTTATCATTTTTATTTACTATTGCTATATAATCATATATACTACTATAATCCTCTAAAGTAATTTTACCTTTTATGCTCATTTTATATTCAGACATATAATCTCTCCTTAATTGAAAAGTTCATCTAATGATTAATAAAATTATTATTCATTGTAGTGAATTAAAATATACACAATATTTAGTTTTAAAAAGCCTCAATAGAATTATATTCTATTGAGGCTGAAATTTATTCTTGCCTAACTTTTATTTTATTTTTGCTTTCTATTATCTTATTTGCTTGAACGTCTGGGACTTCTTCATATCTTTCAAATTTCATATTGAAACTTCCTCTAGCTTGAGTCATGGACCTTAAATCTGTAGCATATTTAAACATTTCTGCTTCAGGTACTTCAGCTATTATTATCTGATTCTTGCCGGAAGTTTCCATTCCCAGTACTCTACCTCTTCGTTTATTTATATTCCCAATTATATCTCCCATATACTCTTCAGGGACACATACTTCTACATGTAAAATTGGTTCTAATAATACAGGATCAGCTTCTAAAATTCCTTTCTTATAGGCTAAAGATGCTGCTACCTTAAAAGCCATTTCTGAAGAGTCTACTGGATGATATGATCCATCATGTAATGTAGCTTTTATCCTTATTATAGGGTATCCAGCTAAAACCCCATGACTAATACATTCTCTAAGCCCTTTTTCAACTGCCGGTATATACTGTCTTGGAACTACTCCCCCTACTACTTTATCCACAAATTCTAAATCATCTTCATTATCATTTCTTGGCTCAAACTTGATTTTTACATCTCCATACTGTCCATGTCCTCCTGATTGCTTTTTGTGTTTGCCCTGTACATCTGAGGTTTTCCTTATTGTTTCTCTATAATGTACTTTTGGTTCTCTCAGAATAACATCCGTCCCAAATTTAGACTTTAATTTAGATGATATCACGTCAATATGAACTTCACCCTGTCCAGAAATTATAGTCTCTGCATTTTCTATATCTCTAGATATCTTAAAAGTAGGATCTTCCTCTAACAATTTACTTAATCCATTAAATATTTTATCCTCATCATTTTTAGATTTAGGTAGCATGGCCATAGAAATTACTGGTTCTGGAAATTCAATATCTTTAAATACGACCAAAGACGATGGATCACATAAGGTATCCCCTGTGCTGGTAAATTGTAGTTTAGCAACAGCACCCAAATCTCCAGCTCCTATTTCCGATACAGGTATCTGCTGTTTTCCCTTTAAAAAATATAAGGTTCCTATTTTTTCACTTTTATCTTTTTTTACATTATATACTGTCATATCTGATTTAAGCTTACCAGTCATAACTCTAAATAGAGATAACTTACCTACAAAAGGGTCAGCTATAGTTTTAAAAATAAAAGCTGAAAATGGACTTTTTTCATCTACTTTGACTACAACCTGTGATTTTTGTTCTAAATTAACATCAATTACCTCTGAAGTTTCAGGAGATGGGAAACATTGGATTATATCTTCTAATAAAGTATCTATTCCTATCCCATTTACAGCAGATCCGCACATTACAGGTGCAATTTCACCTCTTGAACAGCCTCTTACTAATCCTTTGTAAATGTCCTCATCACTTAAAGTACCCTCACTAAAATATTTATCTAAAAGTTCCTCATCTGTTTCTGCCACAGCTTCCATAACCATATCTCTACATTTTGTGATTTTATCCAAAATATCTTTTGGTATAGTAGTTTCCTCTGCTATGTTCTTATTATTCATTATTTTAGCTTTTCCTGAAATAACGTTTACAATTCCTTTAAAATTATTTTCCGTTCCTATAGGATATTGAATTGGTACTACAGACATACCAAACTTTTCTTTTAATTCTGCCAATGTTTTATCAAAATTTGAATTTTCTCTATCCAACTTATTTATATAAAAAGCTCTAGGAAGTTTACTTTTATTGACACCACTCCAAGATTTCTCAGCTCCCACTTGAATTCCAGATACACTTGATAAAACAATTATAGCTACATCAATTGCCCTCAGTCCTTCCATAGTCTCTCCTATAAAGTCAAAATATCCTGGCATATCAACTAAATTTATCTTTGTATTTTTCCATTCACAAGAAGCTAAAGATGAAGCTATGGATATTTTTCTCTTTTTTTCTTCAATATCGTAATCACTAACAGTACTTCCATCTTCAATTCTTCCAAACCTATCAATAACTTTTGTGTAATAAAGTATTGCTTCTGTTAATGTAGTTTTACCAGAACCGCTATGTCCAATAAATCCTACATTTCTTAAATTATTTACTGAATATTTTTTCATAAGCAATCCCTCCCCTTACTTTTCGATTAATTATATATTCTATTTGCTAATTAAAATTCCTCCTACAATTAATTAAATTTTCAAAATAATTTTACTTTTATATTATTATCTATGAAAACAAGTACCTAAAATATGCACTTCATAAAAAATAAACCAAAGGTGAGCTACCTTTGGTTTATTTTTACTAATCTATTTTAATTAAATAAATTCAAAAAATAAAAATGGCTCCGTGGAGAGGGCTCGAACCTCCAACCCTTCGGTTAACAGCCGAATGCTCAACCATTGAGCTACCACGGAACAATCTATGCAGTGTATTTCTTTAAAAAACGAGTAACAAAATGTTACTCGTTTTGGTGGAGATAAAGAGATTCGAACTCTTGACCCTCTGCGTGCAAGGCAGATGCTCTCCCAGCTGAGCTATACCCCCGCATGGTGGACCTTCAGGGACTCGAACCCCGGACCCACCGGTTATGAGCCGGTTGCTCTAACCAACTGAGCTAAAGATCCTTATTACCTGGCAGCGACCTATTCTCCCACAGAGCCTCCCCTGCAGTACCATCGGCACCCTGAAGCTTAACCTTCCTGTTCGGTATGGAAAGGGGTGTTACCTTCACGTCATTACCACCAGATATTTTCTTATTACAGTTTTATATTATACAGTGCTTTTAAACAACTGTCAATACTAAACATGAATTTAACTATAAAAATTTTATAGTTAAAGAAGAACTTTGTCCTCTCAAAATTGCACAGTAAACTTTTTTTCTTTCGTTTTTATTTGGTCAAGCCCTCGACCTATTAGTATCAGTCAGCTTAACAGGTTGCCCTGCTTACACCTCTGACCTATCTCCTCGTGTTC
>NZ_LROR01000051.1:0-45884 GCF_001675205.1 Clostridium coskatii
TTTTAAGCTGCATATGAAATTCTGTAATTTCAAAGCAATCATCTAAATCAAGTGAATAATTGCTAAAATTTATTGCTGTACATTCCTTAATACAAAGATTTTCAACGGACCCTTTACCCTGAATGGCATTTTTAATTTTAGTAAACTGCTTACCTAAACTAATAACGTTCTGTGCCCAAAGGATATCCTTATTCAAAAGTTCTTCTTCTGTAATAAGGAACAATGCTTCCGTTGATTTCATCTTACTGTAAAGTTTTTTCTTCTTCCAATTATTCTTCTTTTTCGACTGTGCAGGTGTTTGATTTTCCTTTATGGTCTGCACCTTTTCCACAGTTTCCTTTTTCTCTACAGCTTGTTTTTTCTCTACAGTCTGCTTTTTCTCCACAGTCTGCTTTTTATTTGCAGTATTTCTCTTTGTGTAAGGACCATCGTCAAACATATTTATACCTTTATCTGATAGAAATTGACGTGCTCCAGGCGTAAGTCTTGTTCCCGGTTCTAATTCATAATCTGTAAAAGGTTCTTTTCTATATAAATCCCGCAAATCAATTTCGGTAATAAATTTCATTTTGGCCCCCCTTTACTTTTATTTTAAAAATAAACATTTTTTAGGGCTCCGCCGGCTAATCCGCTAGGAACACTAATCTTATAATAAGGCTCTGAAAGTTTTATTTGCCTCAACTGTCGGAAACATAAATTCTAATGTTCCGCCATCAAATCAATTTTATTTACTACACCAATTACAGGTCATCTAATAAATCTTTATAAAACCAGGGAAATTACACATTAACACATATTGACTAATTAACTGCTTATTAATGCTTAATAACCGCAACTGGGAAATCATATTCTTTAATCCAGCCTTCAATCCTATCCAAATCATCACTGCTTAAGCTTGGATCTCCCTCTATTGGATAATCTATACCCAGCTGTGTATATTTATTTACGCCTAATTTATGATAAGGAAGCAGATCTATACCTTTAAAGTTTTTGTAATCACGGAAAGGCATCAAGAAGTTAATTACACCATCAAATTCTTCTTTGCTATCATTCAAGCCTTTTAACAGGGGCATCCTAATCTTCACGTTATATCTGTGATTAAGAAGTTCCTTCAAGTTCTTCAAAATTTGTTCATTATGCACTCCTGTCAATTGATAGTGTCGTTCAGGATCAATATGCTTTATATCAAAAAGGAACAAATCTGTGAACTCAGCAACCTTAAGTATTGCTTCTAATTTTGCATGACCACAAGTTTCAATGGCTGTATTGATTCCTTCCTGCTTACATACCATAAGCAAATTTGCTGCAAATTCCCACTGCATCAATACCTCGCCGCCACCTAGTGTGACACCACCACCTGAAATTTCATAAAACTGCCTGTCCTCTTCTATAACTTCCATAATTTCAGAAACAGTCTTTTCTTCTCCCATAATGGATATTGCAGACTCGGTACAAGCATTCTCACACTTGCGGCAACCTAAACAATCAATACTATGATCTACCTCATGTTCCATTCCTTTTGACATTGTATGTATTCCAACCGGACAAACAGAGACACAAGCACCGCAATTAATGCATGAATTCTTTTTGAACATAACTTCATATTTTCGTAATTGTCCTTCAGGATTGGCACACCACTTGCAACGCAATGGGCATCCTTTAAAGAATACCAGTGTCCTTACTCCCGGTCCATCATACATATTGTATTTTTGCACATTAAAAATGACTGCTTTTCTTTCAATCATTGCTGCCTTCGCATTACTCATACTAACCAATCTCCTGTTTGATTCATTTTGGTGTTCAGATAAATTTTTAACCGAGCCTGTCCTCTTGCATACCTTGCAGTATGCAAGATACAGACATCAGATAAATTAATTAAAAATCAATGGAATACTATGTTTAAAAATGTGTCAACATAGTTCTACTAATAATTTCATCCTGAACATCCTTACACAATTCAACAAAGAATGCACTGTAACCTGCTACACGAACAATAAGATCTCTGTACTGTTCTGGATGCTTCTGTGCTTCAATCAAAGTCTTGTTATCCAAGTAATTGAACTGCATTTGTCCATTACCAAATAAGCAAGCAGTACGTAACAATGTGATAATACCTTCTTCTCCTTCTGGAGTTTCAAGCAATCCTGCCATAAGTTTAAAGTTATGAACCATACCTATGTTCATATTGTCACAAGACATCTTGGAAACAGATTTAATAATAGCAGTAGGTCCTTTGAAATCTGCACCCTGAGTTGGACTGATACCATCAGATAATGGTGTCCAAGCTTTACGTCCATTAGCAGACGCACCTGTCAACTGACCAAATGGAGTATTATTTGAGATAGATAAAGTACCATGACTCAAAACAGAGTACAAAGTCTTATATTTACGATGTTCCATCTCTGTAAAGTTGATTAAATCTGCAGCAATTAAATCTGCATAATCATCATCATTACCATACTTAGGAGCTTTTAAGCAATCATTTCTAAGTTCTTCATATCCAACAAAATCAGCTTTCAATGCTTGATTTAATTGCTCTAAAGTACATTTCTTGTCATCAAATACTACCTTCTTGATAGCAGCCATGGAATCTGCATATGTAGCCAATCCAGTCCATACAACACCAGGTCCGAAATTGTACATAGCACCACCGGCAGAAACATCTTTACCGTGTTCCATACATCCTTCATACATGATGGACATCAAAGGCTTTGGAGCTAAATCTCTGTGAACACGCTGAGAAATAACTGTAGCAACATCAGTCCATTTTGTAATATACTTAATTTCTTCTTTAACAGCAGCATCAAACTCTTCATAAGTCTTAAATCTGCTCAAATCTCCCATATCAGGGCAAACTTGTTTTCCATACCATAAAGGAACACCATGGTTTAGAACTAATTCTATACATATAGGCCATTGAGTATAAGCTGTAGAAGTCCACTGATATAAACGTCCAGCCTTCTGAGGCTCAACACAGCCCATTATACAATAATCTCTAGCATCTTCTATGGAAACACCTTTTGCAAGCATCATCTTAATATGTGCATCATCAAAATGGCAAGCTGGGAATCCCATACCAGCACGAACAACATCAACAATCTTCTTCAAGTACTTCTTAGGTGATTTGTTGTGAATACGGCAAGCTAAAGATGGCTGATAAATCTTAACGTGGCGAACAGCATCCATCAAAAGATAAGTCAAGTCATTTGTTGCATCAAGACCGTCACGAGTAACACCACCAACACACATATTTACGAATGGTTGGTAACCTGCAAAGAACTTAGAAGCACCTTCGCTTGTAACCCACATCATTTCAGACATTTTGATTAACATGCAACCAGCTAATTCAAATGCTTCATAATTATTCATACGTCCTGATTCTATATCTGCCTTATAGAATGGATACATATATTGGTCAACACGGCCGATGGACATACCAGTTTGGTTTTCTTCAACTACGAGTAATGACTCAATAGTCCAAACTGATTGAATTGCTTCCCAGAAGTTGCTAGGCTTATGTGCAGGAACATGAGCATTAACTTCTGAAATCTTTTGTAATTCTGCCTTACGTTTAGGGTTTGTCTCTTTTGCAGCTAATTCAGCAGCATATTCAGACATACGTTTAGCGTAAATCATAACTCCTTCAGTAGTATCAATAACGGATTTATAGAAATAAATCTTTTCGATATCTTCAGGATTTTCATAATCTAATTTTGCTAAATGATCCTTTGCTTCCTGCTGAATATCTGCCATACCTTTTTTCATTAAGATAACATCATATCCAGGGTTTGAATCACCACCACCATTAGTTGCATGGTAAGAGCAATCTGAAACAAATGATTCACCAGAAAGTTCCCAAACACCTGCTTCACGGTACTGGTCTTCACAGTATTCATCAACGGATTTACCTTGCCAGAATGGGAAAAGTTCTTCACGCATAACCTTTTTATCTTCTTCAGATACATAAAATGGATCTTGAGGACGTGTTCCAATAGTATCTATTTCATCTTGCATCCATCTCCATGCTATATCAGGAGAAAAAGCTCCAGCACGAGGTGCACCACAAGGAGCTCCTACAATTAGCTCATCATCTTGAATTACTAAAGGTGCAGTTTCACAGCAATAACGGAAACATTTAGCACGTAATAAAATCTTAGGCATACCAGGATTTTCTTTAGCAATCTTTGTAATAGCCTTAGCACGATATGTTGTTATTGAAGGCTTTTGCTTTAAATAGTTTTCCTTTATTCTTTTTAAACGTTCTGTCATTCCATTTGGAACTTCTCCATTATTAGTGCAAGGTTCTGCACAAGCTGCAGATGCTCCATTATCTTCTTTTGTAATTTCTTGAGAAACGCCTTGAAATATCTTCATTAAGGCTGCTTGTTCTTCTGCAGACATATTTTTAGTTGCCTCTGCAAACTTATTTGAAAATTCACGAATATCCAAAACACTTACCTCTTTTCTTTCATAATTATTTTAGATTTAACTATTTGAGTTTTAAACTTATTGTTTACCATGTTCCAACACATCTGCACGCTATTTAATTTTTTCCATAGCCTTTTTCAAAATATGCTGCAACATTTGTATATCCTCTGGATTATAGTCTGACTGCTTTGTCATACCACTCAAATCACTTTTTTCTTCTGTAAACAATCCATTAGTATTGACAATCTCTTCTACATTCCGTACGCCATATCCGACTTTGCGGACGTAAATAAGATTCATTGGTGAAACATTATCGGAGGTAATACCTTTACCTGCCGATCCACTACCTAAAGTTAAAGCAGGAAATAAATTACTTGTAGCACCCATACTACCAAAGGAAGCAGGCGTATTAACAAGTATCCTACCTACAGGTTTTTTTAATGCAAACTGGCGAATTACATCTTCGTCTTTTGAATGTATAACAAGAGTGTGACCATGTCTCTCACTTAACAGCAACTCAATACACTTTTCACATGCATGCATCCAATCATCTTCAATGTAGTAAGCTAGTACCGGACAAAGTTTCTCCTTGGAATAAGGATTATCTTGTGAAACATATTTCTGCTCTGAAATTAGCACTGTGCTACTTTCAGGAATGCTGAAACCTGCTTTCTTAGCCAATCTCTGTGCGGATTTGCCAACCATTTCTGAATCCATACTGCCATCAGAACGGAAAAAGAGAGAACCCAGTTTTTGTGCTTCCTCCTCTGTCATGAAATATGCACCACTATTTTGCAACTCACGTTTAACATCAGATGCAACACAGCTATCTACAACAATAGATTGTTCAGCTGATGGTACTATTCCGTTATCAAAGGTCTTACTAGCAATAATATCTCTTACCGCCTGCTTGATGTCAGCTGTACGTTCAATAAATGCTGGTCCATTACCAGTTCCTCCATAGATAACAGGTTTTCCAGATCTATATGACGCTTTAAGCATCCCGGGAACACCTGTATTCATAATCAAAGAAGTCGCCTCATGGTTCATCAACTCGATTGTTCCACTAGGCGTCACAGTATGTAAGTATGCAAGAGCTCCTTCTGGCAACCCATATCCTTCAGCTGCACGAATCATGATGTCAAGCGCCTTACAAATTGTTTCCTTTGCTCTAGGATGTGGAGAAAAGATAATTGCATTACCAGACTTAATTGCAATTAATGCCTTATATATGGTAGTAGAAACCGGACTAGTTGCAGGACATAATGCAATAATTACACCCATAGGTACACCTACATCCATGGTCTTATCCTTACCATTTTCGTTAATAATACCTACACATCGCATTCCTCTAAGCTTAGTTGGCAAATACTCACAGGCAAATCGGTTTTTGATGCATTTATCCTGCCATTTTCCATAACCAGTTTCATCCTGTGACATTACAGCAAGCTCTCGGGTATGTTTTCCGATTTCTTCTGCCATACGTTCAACAATCTCATCTAACTTTTCTTGTGGAAAAGTTGCTAACATTTTTTGTGCTCGTGCAGCATTTTCCACAAGGATTCGGGATTCTTGGATGGAGAGCAAATCATTATCAATAATATTCATTTCTAACTCTCCCTTTCATTTTTACTAACTAAGTACTGTACTTCTGTACTTTTTCATTTTATGTGGTGGTATCATATCACCCACATATTAAGGAAGTAAATTTTCAATTGTATAACGTTTGGTGATCTTCTGAAGATCCGGATGTGGACTTGCAATAACAACTGAACTATAAACTTCAGTGCCCATATCTTTTACAGCTTTTACTCCAGCTTCTACAGCTGCTTTGCAAGCTCCTACGTCTCCGGCAACCAATACAGAAATATAACCGGAAGCTACATTTTCATAGCCAATTAATTCAACATCTGCAGCTTTACACATTGCATCTGCAGCCTCTAAAACAAAAACCAAACCAAATGTTTCTACTAAACCTAAAGCTACATATTTGCTCATCTGTTTTCCCTTTCCTTTATCATATTTTTTACTATATTTTTATGCATCGATGTCATGTACTGAAACAATGTCTCCAACACCTTTAATTGGTCTTGGCATAACATTGTGTGCTGTCAATTTGCCTATTGCTGCAGCAGCAGCAGCTCCTGCTTCCACAGATGCTCTAACGGCAGCAACGTCACCCTTTACCATAATTGTAACAAGAGTGGAACCTATATTTTCATATGATATCAGTTCAACATCAGCAGCCTTCAGCATTTTGTCTGCTGCTTCAATTGCAGGAACCATCCCTAATGTTTCAATAAGGCCTAATGCCTCTTCGCCATAATACCTCATTTCATAACCCTCCTCCTCTATACGCAATTACGCAGTATGGATCTTTTTCAAGCAAATGCAACTTTGATTCAATCACCTTTGCTTGAAAATATTTATTATTTGAACTAATAATTTGAACTTATGGAATCCAAGTTATTAGTCTTTAATATATTTATTAATTGTAGCTGCTCCTTCTTCATTTGCGTGATAATAAACTCTCAAATTACCTGATTTATCCTCATCAAATCTTGTTTCTTCAAGGAGACCATTAGCTTCAGCTGTCATTAAAGCTTCAATTACAGCATCTTTATTAAGTGCTCTAAAATTACCATAGTCACCTTTTAAAGCTTCAATAACATCTTCTGCACAAGCTTCTTTAACTGTTGTAAAGTGTTTTAAAATAGCATAATTAAGTGGTTTCATACAATTAATCCTCCTTTTTTCTGAATAAATCCAGTGGATTCATGGAAATTACTAAAATACCTAATACCATGAGTACTGCAGCAATCCAACCAATAGCAGGTATTGACCAACCTGATTTGCCAAAGATTACACCAAGTACTATCCAGCAGCAGAATGGACCCCAGAATGAATAAGTACCATTACAAGCCATACCAAGAGCTGCACCACACATACTATTACCCTTATACCAACTCATATATGAAACAAATGCACAAAGACCACTTATGGAAAACCAAATCATAGCAGATCCACTTGTAAATGCCTGAAATACAAGACCAGTTGAAAGCTTAACACTACCTGCAAGCATACCCATAATAGGTATTAATATAATTAAGTTTGAAATACCTGATGTTGCCTGACGAATAGTAATACCAATCTCAGAGTCAATCATAGATGTACCAAAACCAGCTACACAGCCTTCAAAACCCCAACCAAGAGCTGCTATGAAAGCAATAGCAATACCTAAAAGAGCACCTTTAGGAGCACTTCCTGTAATGCTTGTACTACCAATCATAAAACTAGCAGCAACACAAATAACTATACCTAACATCATACGTTTATTTAATTCTTGTTTGAATAATATTCTACCTAATATAGCACCAATAGCCGGACAAAGAGCTGTAATAGGAATAACTATTGAACCAGCCATCTGAAGACCGATAACATAAGCTGTACTGGAAATTGGTCCTCCTATAAGGGCTGCCAAAATCATTACACGGCCTGGGGTGGTATTAATACATCTCAAGAAATCTCCAAACTTACCTTTAATACCTGCATAAAGCATTGCCCATATAGCACTACAAGAATCATTTACTGCACTACCAAGGGCACCCAATACGTATGTAATAACAAAAGCGGATAATCCTGCTTTATTAGCTCCATACCAGTCACCCCAAACTCCCTTAGTCATACCTAATGACAAAAATGCTGAATAAAATCCATACATAATACCTGAAAATATAGCAATTGATATACCTTTTTTAAAAAATTGTGATGATAACTTTTTCTTAGCAGCAATTGCAGATGCACTAACCGCCCCTGTCATTTCACTCATAAACAAAATTCCTCCTCATATTAAAAAACTAGACTGATGAAAACGTTTTTGCAATCTAATGATATGTTAACTCATTAGAACATTTTTTCATGGTACAAAATGCCATATTTTAATGCATAATATCTGCTAGTTTTTTGGAGTTCTTGTACTATAGTCATTTTCTTGCACTAATAGTATTGACTTTAATCAATATACTTATTAATTGTAGCTGCTCCCTCTTCATTTGCATGATAGTAAACAACTAAATCACCTGACTTATCCAATATAGACCTTGTTTCTTCAAGAAGTCCATTAGCTTCAGCTGTCATTAAAGCTTCGACTACAGCACCTTTTTTAAGTCCTTTAAAATTGCCATAATCACCTTTTAAAGCTTCGATAACGTCATCTGCACAAGCTTCTTTAGCTTTTGTAAAATGTTTTAAAATAGCATAATTAAGTGGTTTCATACAATTAATCCTCCTGTTTTCTAAATAAATCTATTGGATTTACAGCAATTACGAAAATACCAAATGCCATTAATATAGCAGAGAACCATACTATAGGAGCCATTGACCAACCTGATATTCCGAAAATTACGCCAAGTATAATCCAGCAGAAGAATGGTCCGAAAAATGAATATGTTCCATTGGTTGCCATACCAAGAGCTGTACCAGTCATACTATTACCTTTGTACCAAGTCATAAATGAAAGATAAGCACAAAGACCACTTATAGCAAGCCAAATCATAGCAGGGCCACTTGTAAATGCTTTAGCAGTAAGATGAAATGCAAGACCTGCATTATTACCTACAATTACAGATATAATAGGAATAAATATAATTAAATTTGAAAGACCTGATGTTGTCTGACGAATAGCAATACCAATCTCTGAATCTACCATACATGAACCATAACCAGCTATACAACCTTCTAGTCCCCATCCAAGTGCAGCAATAAGAGCGATAACCATACCTAATCCTGCTCCTGCAGGTGCATTTCCAGTAACACTTTGAAGACCAATCAAACCACTTGCACAAACACAGATAAGAATACCTACAATCATATGCTTGTTTAATTCTTGTTTATATAAAACTCTACCTAATATAGCACCAATAGCTGGACAAAGGGCAGAAATCGGAACAGCAAGTGAACCTGCCATCTTAAGAGCTACAACATAAGCTGTAGTAGCAACTGGACCTCCCATAAGAGCAGCTATCATAATCAATCTACCTGGCTTAGTATTAAGACATCTAAAGAAATCACCCAATTTACCTCTACCAGCTGCAGCAATTAATGCCCAAACTGCACTAGCAGTATCATTTATTCCACTACTAAGTGCACCAAGTACATATGCAATAGTAAGTGCTGTTAAACCTGCTGTATTTGCACCATACCAGTCACTCCAAACTCCCTTTGTTGTAGCTAATGTCAAAAATGCTGAATATAGTCCATATGAAATTCCTGAAAATAAACCAATTGCAATACCTTTTTTAAAGAAACTTGATTTTACCTTTTTTTTAGCAGCAGCCAAAGCTGCATCCATTGACAGTTCCATAAACAAACCTCCAATTATTTTATTATATTGTTATTTGATGAGAGGCCTCATCTTAATGCGAATTTCAGATTAAGACGCTTTTGTAATATTAATATATTAATACATTACTTATTGTAAACGAATAGAAGATCTTTTCATGGCATAAAGCGACATATGTTATTTGGACAATATCCGCTTATTTTTTTATCTTTTTGTACTATCGTTACCTTATTGTATTAATAGTATTAATTTTTTTCAATAAAATATTAAAGGAATTATCTTACTTTGTGAATAATTTAGAATAAAGAGATGCATTTTGCGATAAGACAGAAGATTATGCCTACCACTTCTAGAATTGTTAAAAATTATACAAAATGTTATGCAATCTGCTTGCAGTACATATCTAGACGCACAGCAATGCTTATACCCCACTTTCATAGTCACTTTCACTATGTCCATGGGAGTGTTAGCAATAGCAGTTATCAGATAAACTTCTGATTATTTGCGAAAGCTTTTTGAGTCCTAGCTCCAAGTCATAAAGAGAAGCATAGGAATAGGATATCCTTATATTATAATTTTTAGTAAAATCGTATATATATCCTGGATTTATTAATATTCCATTTTTACAACATTTATAAAAAAGTTTTTTCATGTCTATTTTATTTTTAAGCTTTAACCATATATAAAATCCTCCTTTTGGCACATTCCAACTAGCCATGTTAAAAAAATATTTTTCAAGAACATTTAATGCAATTTCTCTCCTTATTTTAAGTTTCTCTCTCAGTTCCTTTAAATATATTTCATAAAATCCACTTTCTATCCATTCTGCAGTTACATACTGTGAAATGGAACTTGCACCATAATCCGTTTGCATTTTAACATCTCCAAGTCGCTCAACAACAGTTTCCGGCGCAACAACCCACCCTATTCTTATTCCTGCTGCCATTGATTTCGATGTAGTACCCATATAAAGTACTATTCCATTTTCATCTTTTGCTTTTATTGGATAAGGTGGTATTTCATCCAACCATAATTCCCTATAAGCATCATCTTCAATAATTGGAATTCTCTCTTTATTACATAAATCCAATAGCTTGTTTCTTCTATACTGCGGCATTAATATACCTGTAGGATTATGGAATGTTGGAATAGTATATAGAAGAGATGTATTTCTATCTATATTTTTTAAAATTTCATTTAACTTAATTCCATCTGCATCCATAGATATTCCACTAAAACTAACTCCGGAAAAGTCAAATACATGAAGTGATTTTATATATGATGGTTTTTCCACAAGTATCTTGGAACCAGGCTTTAGTATGCTCATTGAAATCAACTGAAGAGCTTGAAGTGAACCTGAAACAATTAGTATTGAATCCGGTGACACATTTATATGAAACTTTTTTAAATACTTACTTATAACCTTTCTCAATTTAAGTGAACCCTTAGCCATTTCATAGCTTAAAGAAGTTATATTATTGGACACAGTTTTAAATACCTTCTTCATCATATCTTTTGGAAATAATTCAGGAGAAAGTTCACCTGTACCAAGCCTTATTATATTGTCCTTATACTCCATCTTATTTATAATTTGGATTGTATGGAGGTTAGGTTTGTGTATTCCACTTTTTATATAAGGTTCCCAACTACCTGGCAGCATAGAAGCCATCAAGGACCAAGTATTATTTATAATTCTGGTACCTTTTTTACTTTTTCCCTCAATTAAACCATCAGCTTTTAACTCGTCTAAGGCTTCTACAATAGTGCTTCTATTTACTTCAAATTTTTCTGCCAATTCTCTCTGTGATGGTAACTTTTCTCCTACAGTCCACTCTCCATTTCCTATTTTCTCCTTTATATAATTTACAATTTGCCTGTACATAGAAATACAAGATTTTTTATCCGGTTTCCAATCAATGTTTAACATACATATTCAAATCCTTTTATTTTGATAATATAAAATTAAAACCAAGTCTTACCCCGTAATAAATTATTATTATACCACATATTCTATTAATTACCTTAATTGATTTTTCATTAAAACTGTGCTTAAAAATTGACATAATAGCTGCAAGAGAAGTAAACCAAAAAATTGATGCCATGCATGATCCCAGTATAAAGTACCAGGAGCTTTGATAAGAAAGAGATGCCCTAAATCCTCCAAGGAGAAGTGAGCCATCAATAATAGCCTGTGGATTCATCCATGTCACAACAAAGCAAGATATAATTACTTTAACTAAGTTTTTTTCTATATTAGTTTTTTCATCAATATCTGGTTTACTTCTTATAAGGCTTATTCCAATGTATATAACAACTATGCATCCAACCAATAGCACAACCGATCTCAAAACCTTTGATTTTTGGATTATGGTTCCTACACCCCAAAAGCAGGTTAGTGCAAGGGAAATATCAAAAAATATAGTTATAAAAGCTGTCCTAAATGCCTCTGCTCTTTTACTAGCAGTTATAGCTGAATTAATTACATATAAGTTCTGCATACCAATTGGAGCGACATAAGAAATTCCAAGTAAAAATCCTTGTAAAAAATATCTAATCATTTTTCCACCTCTAAAAATTCATATTATAGAATCTCCAAGTAAAAAACAAAAACCCTATAAAGTCAATTATATTTATTAAAATGCCAATGTCTTCAACCAAAATCTAAAATTTATACCAACCAAAAGATTTTATTTTCTTTGTATTGACAAATCAATACCCATATATTAATATTTAAGTTGGAAACCATATGTACCATATCAGTTTCTATAGTGTAAATCTTGATGAAAGGAAGCTATATTTTTATAACTTTTGTGGTGTAATTATGGAGAATATCAGTACAAAAAATAATGAAATGTTAAGCGTAATTATGTTAAGTTTGGTTCTAGCACTAAGGCAAATGGCAATGACTATTGTATCCCCTTTTATTTCCGTTTATAGTAAATCCCTTTTATACAATACTCCTCTTCTTGCGGGGTTAGCACTTGGCATATTTGGACTTACACAGGCAATTTTCCAAATACCATTTGGTGCTTTAAGTGATAAGTATGGAAATAAAATCATGATGCTTATCGGCATCTTACAGGTTGATATAGGACTTGTAGTTGCTTTTTTAGCAAAAAATATATATGTTTTTATCTTTGCAAGAGCACTTCAAGGAAGTGGTGCAATACTGGGTGTTGGATACTCTTGGGTTTCAAGTATGGTAACTAAAGACAAGGAAATAAAAGCCCTAAGTATTTTAGGTGCTTTTGTATCCTGTGCAGCTGCCCTTTCTTTTGCACTTGGCCCTATTATTCATAATTTTCTTCCCGTAAACAAAATGTTTTTAATTTGCGCCCTCCTTATATTTGTAAACTGGCTGTATATACTTTTATTCCTAGAAGATAGTAAAAACTATACTAATAAAATAAAAAATTCATTTAAAGAAAACTTTAGGATTCTTGTTAAAAATAAAACTTTTATAATATTAAATAAAGCTGCATTTTGTAATAATTTTATGATGATGGCAGTATTTTACGTACTTCCTATTTATCTTAGTAACGTAACAGGTATAAATGGTATGTGGAGAATATTTATTCCATCCATAATTATTGCTATAATATTTATGAAAAAGGCAATAAGGTACATGAAAAAATATGGCAGTAATATAATCCTTGCTGCAGCCTTCACAGTTTCATCCTTAAGTATATTTTTTTACTTTCAAAAAACATCTTATATATTTTTGCTTCTAGGTACTATTTTTTTCTTTTGTGGATATATGTGCCTAACAACAATACTTGCAACCAATGTAAACAATATAGTAAAAGATGATTTAAGGGGTACAGCAAATGGTATATTCAACTCATTTCAATATATTGGTTCCTTTGCAGGGTCTATTGCTGCAGGAGCATTGTGGGGATTTTCACAAAGAATAACTTTGATTATCATAATATTTACTGGACTAGGTGGAATTTTTACAATAATTTTTAGTAAATCAAATATAAAAGAGGAAGGTAAAATATGAAAGATAAAATATTAGACACAGCTGCTAATAAAATACAAATGCATGGCTTAAAAAAATTCACTCTAGACGAAATAGCCAAAGATTTAAAAATCAGTAAAAAAACTATTTATAAATATTTTAATAGTAAAGACGCAATTGTAGAGGAGTTTTTTAATACAGTAGTGGAAAGTGATAAAAAAAATATGGAAAACTCTTTAAAGCAGCAAAATGACTTTATTTTAAAAATTCACTCTATTATATACTCAAACCATAAGTACAAGATTCCCATTAACTTAATAAGTGAAGCAAAAATGTATTATCCAAAAGAATGGGATAAAATTCAGGAATTAAAGCAATATAAACTTGATTCTATTAAAAAATTATTAGAAGAAGGAGTTTCAAGCGGCGTAATAAGACAAGATATTAATTTACCAATACTCATCAAAATGCTTGAACAAACAGCAGATACATTTCTAGATTATAATTTTCTAATGGATAACAAAATGAAATTTTCGGAAGCTATCCAGGAAGTATTAAAAATTATCCTATATGGAATATCAACAAAATAATATTTATTAAAGCACCAGTTATCAATTGGATTAATAACTGGTGCTTCATAAAATTATATTAAGTTTATATTAGGGTTATATTGAGGTCATATTGGGTCATATTAAAAAGTTACCTTTTTTCCATCATATATACATTGAAGTATCTTTTTCATTTGATCAAAATCTATAGGCCTTGGATTAGCTCCTGTACATGCATCTAAGAGCGCATTCTTTGCTATAAAATCAACATTTGAATTGAAATCATCTTTGCTTATACCATAATCTTTTAAGGTCAAAGGTATATTCAATTCCTTATCCATATCTTGTACCATTTTAACTAGAGAATCTACCAATTCATCTTCAGTAGTTCCTTTAAGTCCTAATATTTTAGCTATATTAGCATATCTATCTGAGCAAGCTTTTTTATTAAAATCTAAAACATATGGAAGATATATTGCATTAGCGCATCCATGTGGTATGTGCCATACAGCTCCCGTTTTATGTGCTAAACTATGAGTTATACCAAGAAGTGCATTAGAAAATGCCATACCTGCTAAACATTGTGATATATGCATCTTATCTCTAGCCTCTTTATCACCCTTATAGGATTTAAGTAAGTTATCCCTTGTCATAATTATGGAATGTATTGCAAGTGGATCTGAAATATCTGATCTAGCTGATGCTACATAAGCTTCTAGTGCATGAGTTAATGCATCCATACCAGTATGTGCAGTTAATTTAGGTGGCATTGTCTGGGCTAATGCTGGATCAACTATAGCTATATCCGGTGTCAAATTGAAGTCAGCTAAAGGATACTTTATTTTAGCTTTATAATCAGTTATTACTGAAAATGAAGTAACTTCAGTAGCTGTTCCACTAGTAGAAGCTATAGCTACAAATTTAGCTTTTTGTCTTAATTCTGGTAATCCAAACGGAACAATTGCTTGTTTAAAAGTAAAATCTGGATATTCATAAAATAGCCACATAGCCTTTGCAGCATCTATTGGTGAACCTCCTCCAATAGCAACTATCCAATCTGGCCCAAATTCTGTCATTATTTTGGCACCTTTCATAACGGTTTCCACAGATGGATCTGGTTCAACACCTTCTATTAGTTTAACTTCTATGTTTGCTTCTTTTAAATATTCTTCTACCTTGTCAAGGAAACCGAATCTCTTCATGGATCCTCCTCCAACAACTACTACAGCTTTCTTACCTTTTAACGTTTTCAAAGCACCCAAAGCGTCTTCTCCAAAGTAAATGTCTCTTGGCAACGTAAATCTCTCCATTATTATTCCCCCTAATTTTATTTCCATATATTTTTATTCCCATATATTTCATTAGCAAAATTCGTACCAATCAACTTACTTACTTTTCAAATTTTCTATATCATTAGATATTGTACCCAAAGCCATACCAGTTAAGGCTTCGAGGTACTTTTATAGCTTTTCCAACTTTATGCTTATCTTTAATAATACCAGTACCTCTGTTCAAAAAAAGAACAGGGTTTTGATCAAATAAAGAACACAATCTTCAGATAATTCTGTAATGTTATTATTTGGATAATAGCCGTATATTCCTTTGTATTACATTAAAATTTTCATAATACTATATTTTATTGATTTCTATCTCATCTATTAAGTGCACCTTTTTTGTACACTATGAGTAGATAACTGATAGTTGAATTTTTTCTTGTTTTATTTTAGGCACTATTCTGTAAATTTTCTATAAACAAATACCTTCTAACAGGTGATGATATTTTACCCAGTTAACTCCAAGGACACTTCCCAATGAAATAAAAGTAGTGGTCCATATAAGAGCTCCTATATATGCATTAACTGAAAATCTTTTATATGACATATCTGCAATGCCTGAAACATACCCCGTAACATGCCTTACACCTGGAATAAAGTAGGCTATAATTAGCAGCTTATTACCATATTTTTTAAGCCATAGAGATACCTTATCAAATTTATTTTTATTCATATGAATATAATGTCCATGTTTTTCGAAAAAAGCTGATCCTAATATTCTTCCAATAAAATAGGATAGAGTTACACCTATACTTACTCCAAGTGAAGCAATTAATATACTTAAAATTAAACTCATTTTCCCCTTATAAATAACATATCCACAATAGGTCATAAGTGCCTCTCCAGGTAAGGGAAACGCTATAAGTTCCAGCATTAACGCTATTAATAATACAATGTATCCATAATGATTAAATAATCCTATTACATACTGCAAAATTTTCACCTCACATATACAAGTATAACCCTTATGTTATACTCATTGTCCCTACTACTGCATGGTCACAAAGGATTTCTTAGTTTTTCCACACATATTTTAGATCACATTTTAAGTGTTGCATATATCAATCATATCTGACAAAGGAAATATTAATGTAACTTTAGTTCCTTTATTTATATCAGAGTTAATACTAATTTTCAACCCCAATTTTGAACAAAGCTTTTCACATAAATATAGTCCCATTCCTGTGCTTTTGCTAAACTTTCTTCCGTTCTCACCAGTAAACCCTTTTTCAAAAACTCTATTTATATCTCTATCTACTATACCCACTCCATTATCCTCTATAGTTAACATTACTAAATTAGCTTTCTTCGCTGAATATATAATTATCATTGGCTCCTTATTACTTGAGTACTTTATAGAATTTCCTATTATCTGATTTATAATAAATTCAACCCATTTTCCATCAGTATATACAATTTCATCAATATCTTTTATATCTAATTTTATTTTCTTATGAATAAAATCTCTATAATTCCTTTTGACTGCATTTCTTACTGCATTATCAAGGTTAATTTGTTTTATAATATAGTCTTTACTCACATTGTTACTTCGTGAATAATAAAGTACCTGTTCTATAAATCCCTCAATTCTATCCATCTGGAAATCTATTTTATTAGTTACTTCATTTTGATTATTTTCAAGTATAAGTTTTGTAGACGCTATTGGTGTCTTAATTTCATGTACCCAGGTCTCTATGTATTCTCTATAATCTGCCTGCATATCTTTATAATATTTTACATTCTCATGCATATTTCTGCTTACTACTTTAAGTATATAATTAAGCTTTTCCCCTTCTATAAAGCTTGCTTCCTTTATTACCTCTGGAAGAAGATATTTCTTATCTAATTTTTCTAATATACTGTCAATTTCATCATAATAATTTTTATATTTTATAAATTCTAAGGCCATATATGAAATTAGTGGTAAAAACCAGATGCAAAAAAACAATACAATTATAATGAAGTTAACATTAATAGCAAGCATTATGACTGCTAGCACAATAAACATCAGCATATTACATAATATTACTACCATTTTATCTTTAATAAATTCACCTATACTCATAGCATTATATACCCTAACCCTCTTCTTGTCTCTATCGGATTTTCTATACCTATTTCCTCAAGCTTTTTTCTTAATCTGTTAATATTAACATTTAAGGTGCTGTCATCTACAAAATAATCTGCTTTCCACAAGTATTCCATAAGTGAATCTCTTTTTACTATATTTCCTCTATTATTTATTAAATAAGAAAGTATCTTAACCTCATTTTTAGTTAGCTCTAAGGATTTGTCTTTATAAATAACTGTTGCATTTGAAAGATTTAAATTAAAGTCTTTGTAATTTAATATATTATTAGTTTTTAAGTTTCCATAGGTTCTTTTTAATATATTTGTTATCCTTGCAAGTAGTATTTCTGTATTATAAGGTTTTGTTATAAAATCGTCTGCCCCCAAATTCATACTAATTAATTCATCTGCATCACCATCTCTGCTAGTAACTATTATGATGGGAACATCTGAGGTTTTACGTATTTCTCTACATATATAATAGCCATCAAACTGTGGAAGATTTATGTCTAGCAGTATAAGGTTTGCATTCTCATTTTCAACATACTGTATTATATTATTAAAATCTACAGGAGCTTTCACTTCGTATCCATATTTCATTAAAAAATTTTGTAATTCTTCTCTTATAACTTCATCATCTTCAATAATAATAATTTTTCTCATTATTTTCTTTACCTTTCTATATAAAAGACTATTAAACTTTGGCAAACAAAATTTAATAGCCCTAATAATTATTATAATATTAGATATTATTTTTTACTATATTTTTATATCCTGTATATGTTGTATAAAAATATCCTGCGTAAACTGCAATAAATAATAACGCTGTTATTAAAGCTGAAAATCTAATATCTATTTGGTTAAACTTGCTTATTTCTTCATTAACTACTGAAACACCAATAATAGAATGAATTAATGCAAGCGTAACTGGGAGACTAAAATATATCAGAGTTTGAATGAAGATTGTTTTATCTATCATTTTTTTGTTTGCACCAATTCTCTTTAAAGCTTTATATCTTTCTATGCTATCACTGGCTTCTGATAATTGTTGAAGAGCAAGTACTGCCATACTGGTTATTAGAAATATTATTCCTAAATATATTCCTATAAATAATAATGCTGTTGTTCCACCCTTTTCACTGGAATAAATATCATCTTTTGAATAAACATTCATATTGGAAATACTTAAGTTTGCATATTTATGATTTAATAAATTCTCATCTATTTCACTATATTTTTTATTATTTTGTTCTCTATTTTTATCTGAATACATCACATTAAGTATGGATCTATTAATTTTATTAGAATCAGGTAAAAATTTATCATTTATAACTATAGTTAAATAAGTATCCTGTATGATATAATTTGCAAGATTTTCTTCTATAATTTTATCGTTTTTAACCAAGTACTCTTTTCCTTTAATATTAACTTTCTTACTACTTTTAAGCTTTTTATGAGCTAACTTAACCAGCTCATTATAGTTGGACATAAGTAAAACTTCATCCTTATTTAAGCTTATTTCTTTTTTTCCTCTCAGTTTCAACATTTTATTATAATCGGATATTTTAACAAAGGATACACTGTCATCCCTATGATCCTCATCTGTAATTGATAATAACCCTCCTACTTTTACTCCTGAAATATATTCATTGTAAGATGCATACTTTTCATTTTTACTTGTTTTAAAATTAATTTTAGCTAACACATCTTCTAAATTGTTCTTTTTACTATTATTGTATACTGTTATACTAGCATCAAAAGGTGCCTCTTTTTCAAGCCCTGCTTCGAAATCCTTCTTAAGACTTATTCCCGTAGATAATATAAGTATTGTAATAAATAACATTAAACATATTACTGACATCGATATAAAATTTGTATTAACTTTACTGCTTATTTGTTTTACTACAAATATATTTAATCCTTTTAAATATACATTCTTATTTCTATTTACTATATATAGTATTACTCCAGATAAACTAAAGAAGAATAATACCGTACCTACTACCGAGAAGACTATTAATGGCTTAAACATAGGATTTCTTGTATCCAAACCTATCTTTAGTATAGATTTATACGTAAATCCAAGTAATACCACACATAGAATAAAAGCTAATAAATATGTAAATGAATTTTTAAATTTTGTATCTTCATTTTTCCTACCTGCTGTTAGTAAATCAATTATTTTATACTTAGAAATAACAAATACATTAAATATCATAACAAGCAAAAACATTATTCCAAAGTATAATATAGTCTTACCTATAGCACTTGTTGAAACAGCAAATCTGTATTCATTTATAGGAGTCTCAAATAATTTTAATGTAAAAATAGACAGAACCTGTGATGTTCCCATTCCTAATATAAGACCGGCAATTAAAGATATGACTCCAACTATAAGTGTCTCTGTTACTAATATCCTAGATACTTTTCCTTTTCCCATACCTAAAGACATGTATATTCCTAATTCTTTTTTGCGTTTCTTTATTAAAAAATTATTTGCATATAATATTAAACTCCCTAATATCATTGATACAAATACTGATACGCCAGACATCATTTCCATTAACCTGGATATGTATTTTGCATTTGAAGATTTTACATCAATAAGTGCCTTTTGTGAATCTATAGAATTAAAGCTGTAAAATATACAAACAGCCAGTATTAATGTTAAAAAGTATATAGTATAATCTTTATAACTTTTCTTAATATTGTTTATAGCTATCTTAGAATACATTGTTGTCATCACCTCCAAGAAGAGTTATAACTTCTATAATTTTATTAAAGAATTCTTTTCTAGTATTATTCCCTCTTACAAGCTCGCTGAAGATTCTTCCATCTTTAATAAAAAGTATTCTATGAGCATAGCTTGCTGTAAAGGAATCATGAGTAACCATAAGTATGGTAGTATTCAACTCCTTGTTTAAACTTTCAAATCTTTCAAGTACTAATCTGGAAGACTTTGAATCCAGTGCTCCTGTTGGTTCATCTGCAAGTACCAGGGATGGATTAGTTACTATTGCTCTTGCTGAAGCAACTCTTTGTTTTTGTCCTCCTGACATCTGATAAGGATATTTATTTAATACTTGTCCTATTTCTAAATATTTAGCTACTGATTTTATTTTTTCATCTATTTCTGAAATTTTCTCGCCTTTTATTGTTAATGCTAAAGCAATATTCTCATAAGCTGTAAGAGTATCTAATAAGTTGAAGTCTTGAAATATAAACCCTAACTCATTTTGTCTAAACTTGTCCAATGCTTTTGATTTTAACCTGGTAATGTCACTACCATTTATTATTATCTTTCCCACAGTAACATTATCAATAGTTGATATACAGTTAAGTAATGTAGTTTTACCACTTCCTGAAGGTCCCATTATTCCAACAAACTCCCCTTCATCTACCTTAAAGCTGATATCATCTATAGCCTTTGTTACATTATCTTTACTACCATAATACTTTTCAATTTTTTCTACACTTAATATATTTTGCATTCCCAATTCTCCCTTTTTTCTTAGTACTATTCTAAACATTAATGATTTTGTTATCTGATGACATTACCATCAAGTGATTCAATTTTACATGTATATCACTTAATCCGTTATTTGTCTCACTGGTAATGGATGCAATAATATAAATACCCATGATATTATATAACCATACCTCGGTTGCTGCTCAGTAATTAAATAAAGCAGCCCAAAACCACAAAAAATTATATATAGTAAGTTTATTAGCTTATTATCTAAATATTGTTTTACATGAAATAATCGTTTATATATACACATCATTAAAATAATATATAACATTTGAGAATAAAAGAATAATACTATGCTCAAAGTAAATCTTGAATTTAATATGCTAATCTCACCTGTAGACCAATATGCTCCTGAAAAATCACCACTTGACCATTGTCCTATAAATTTAACTATATAAAATCCAATTAATTCATACAACGGTGTACTCGTCAATCTCTCCTTAATAATAGACTTACAAGCTGATTCAACCTTATCATAATTAAAATTATATTTTTCTGCTACTTGACTGTCTTCATTATTCCACATACCTATAGCTTTAATATTTGTACCTTTTAAGGCAGAGGTCCATACAGCTGGTTCTCTTCCATGCCACAGCGAATATTCTGTTATATTCAATCTTAACAATATGGTGTTAGTAGTGCCTAATGGAATTAAAAATGAAACTATTAATAATATACTTATAGTAATGCTTTTCCTATTTTGATAATAAATTATTAAATAAGAAATGTACGCTATAATAATAACAATACCTACCATTCTAAAAAGATTACCTATACTTAATAATAGTCCTGAAACAAGAATCCACAGTGAACCCTTTTTATTTTTTATTACTAAAATGAATATGTAGATACTTCCTAAAAAAAATGTCATAGCTAAATTTTCTGAACAAATTACAGAATTATAAAATATAAATGCTGGAAATACACATGCTATAAAAGAAATTATGATTGATTCCTTTTTATTTCCGTATAATTCTATACTTATCAAATAAATAATATATACATTTATTGTTGATAAAATTATGTTTATTAATTTAATTACCAATAAAGCATCTGGAAATACTTTAATTATCATTCCAAAATATAATGTTAATATTGTTAAATGGGAAAACCTGGCTATATAGCTTGTACCTTTAAAGACTGAGTAGTCTCCATATGCAAATTTTTGACCACAATTATAAATTATTTCAAAATCTGAAAATGGTTTAACATCTATTAATAAAATGTATAATAGCCTTAATGAAAATGCTAATAACAAAATTATTAATAATATTACTTTATCAAAATAATCTTTTTTCAAAAGTTTACAAATAAAGTATCCTATTAATGAGCAAATTAAAAATAAAATTAAACTACTTATTATTAAATATATTATATTTTTGAATGATAACTTTATAAGACTTAGAAATGACATTCCTATACTTCCTAATATAATCAATAAAAAAAGAATTTTTAAAGATATGTTCATGAAGTTTGCAAACTTTTTTTTGATATAATTCATACTGCCCTCCTTTGCAATATTGTCGATAATTTATATAATACTTTCATTTTGAGATATTAACTGGCACTATTAACGTCATTTCATGTAACTTATTTTATACGATTCTATTTATGCCATCAATTGAACTATATTTCATTAACATTACATTTTTGTTATATTATTTTCTTTAACATAAACAGAGTTCTTAACATCAGATGGAGTTTTGACTCCACCTGATGCTTAGAACTCGTTATCCAGGGACGTACCTTCTCTAATACTCCAACTTCTTTAAGTTGGAGTATTAGAGAAGGTAGTCATCGGATAAATATAGGTCTGCGGCACTAATTTCTTAATGCCACAGACCTATGTTATAGATGTTCAATCTTAATATAAAATTATTAATCTCTCATATGTATGAGAAAAAATCTTATATTTTTATTTCCCCAACCTAAATCCCAGGGTACATGATACCTATCTGTAGTATGAGAGTTAACCAAAGGGTAATTGTGAGAATCAAATCCCGTTACTATTGCAAAATGATCTATATTACCTCTGCCTTTCTCATAAGCTATTAAATCACCTGTCTTTAACTTACTAAATACTCCATTAGATGTATTTGATATAGTAGCAGTCAACTGGTCAAAAGTTCCAATCTTTATAATTCTTCCCCTTCCACTGTGTAACAAATAGTTTTTTAATCCATCTGCATTTGACCAAGCTCTTGTACCTGGGTGCCATTCACCGTTGGTACGCATGGCACCTCCTTCTTTATCTCCCAATACTTGAGATATAAAATTAGTACAGTCTCCCCCTGCTCCATTATAATCATCATACTTCCTATTATATTTAAAATTATTGCTATTTCCCCAAGCTATACCACAATACTTGTCAGCATAAGCCACTGCATTTTTCCTGTCATAAACCATTTTCCTTTTACCACTGAAATTACTGGAATATTTTCTTGAAGAACTTAAGTTATTATTTAATGCTGCTGTATAAAGTTGAAGAGAATCTTCGAAGCAATCAGTGTACCAGTCACTAAGTACAAGCCACTTTCCATCCTTTTTTACTACACTTGCCGTATGGCGTATACCTACTCCAAATGAATTTAATGGACTAGCTTCATCATTTTTATATTTATAATCAAACTTATAACTTTCTGCAATAACTAATCTTACTGCGTTACCCCGAGGTATAGCTTTTCTTAAATTTATAGTAGATTTAATATCTTTAAATTCTATATTTCTTTTGCTACACCAATCCTTCAAGTATTTAGCTCTTTTTACCTCATGCTCTAACGCATATTTGCCACTTGGTCTAGATGTATCATAGTAATTATTCAACGTTGAATAATCCCCAGTTTTAAGAGCATCACACCGAAAATTATATATTTTTTCAATTTCTGCACTTATCTCTTCCTTATTTATACTTTCCCTAGACTTGCATATTGAACATTTAAGTATAGGGACCGTTAAGAATATAAATATTAAAGTTATGTATTTTAACAATGACATAACTTTAATTTTTTTCATCACATGATTTAATCTCACGAGTAGTCTCCTCCTAAAAGACGGCTTAACAATTTGCCCATTATTTTAATAAACAGAGTTCTTGGCATCAGATGGAGTTTTGACTCCACCTGATACTTAGAAATCGTTATCCAAGGACGTAGCTGCTCTTTTACTCCTACTTGGAGAAAAGCAGATATCCCAAATCTTTGATTTGGCGATAGTCGCTTTCACAGAGTGCGTGGGAGTATCAGAGCAGGTAGTCATCGGATAAAAACCTTCATATATATGATTAGGAATTTATCATAAAATCATGTGATAAATATATTTCCAAATTTATGTGAAATTTTGTATTTTATCCTACTTAATATCAAACATAGCATTATTTAATGATGTCTATCTTTGTTATTTAAGTATTTAATTATATTAATCATAATTTTTATAAAAGCAAATGTTATACCTTCCAATACAATTAATCCACCTGCAATAATTAAAACTATTCCTGCGCTTTGTGACAATCAATATCACTCCTTCTAATTTAAACATATCTATTATTATACCCATTTATAAAAAATATTTTTTCTTTGCGTCTTAAGTTTTAAAAGTGGTATACCGCATTGAAAATGGACAGATTGAAATTGCTTGATATAAGGTATGCTATGAAAAATAAGAATTTTTAGCAACTTAAAGAAGACTAGGCATAGAGAATATACCTAGTCTTCTTTTTTATAATAGTGAACCTTTTACAAAACTATGTATATGTAGCTTTGTAAGGTGTACAAAAAGTATATTTAACATTTTTTGCTTTTCATATAATCATTAACTTTATACAGATAGTATTTATGCTCTCTAATCATATGGTCCGGAAGGAGAGGATTTAATGTACCTATTGCCATAACCTCACAACTGGATCTCAATTTTAATATTTCTTGTAAATATAGGATAAATTTTTTCATTATTTTTTCTGTTTCTTCAATCAACAGCATTAAAGCCCCACTGCCTGATTCACTTTGCATCATCATCATTTGTAACTCATTACCTTTCACTGCCAACATATCAAATTTCATCTTAAATTCAAGTGCTTCACCGCTAAGGATTGATTCAGTAGGATCTAAAAATGAAGCATAAGCCGAGGCATGACCTGAACTATCAGATATCCACTTATTTAATAATTCTATAAAATGTATAGGATCTTGAATACTTTTTAAATAATCTTCTGGATACATAAGTTGAAGTCTAAATTCCATAGCTTCATTTATTTGATGACTAATAAGAGTTGGCGGCAAATTCATCCCTAATTTACAGGTCAAAAGACCTTTAAGTATACTTACTTTAAAATTTATGAAGTCATTAAGAACTTCAATTAAACCAGATGTATTTTCATCAAAATTGTCTTTGCTTTCAATTTTGTCCATAATTTTTTGAAAAAAGTTTCTAAAAATTATTGTTTTCTGAATATATGGCACTTCTTTAGATGTTAATGCACTATTTTGAAATATAGCATGGTCTCTCATTATACCTGTCCAAAATAATAAATCTTGTTTTTCATTAGGCAAAAAGCTTCCTCCATACAATTTTCATAATCTACATTTAGTTTATGTATGTTCTTCAATATTGTTACCATAAAACTTATCTATTCTAATATGACCCGTTTTTCTCATTTACATATTTCGTAATATTAAGCATAATTTTTATAAATACAACCATTATTGTTCCAATTGTAATTAATCCACCTATAGTAATTAAAAATACTTTTAAAGCTCGCGGCACCTAATCTCACTCCTCTTCTTAAAGTTTAATATTATTTTTATTATTATCACATATTGACTAATATATACACTGTACAAATATAATAAAATCTTTCAAGACTAAAAGTACCTACAAATTCTACTCCTGTTATGAAAGTAAATGAATTACTTTCATTTATAGATAATTTTAAAAGTAAAAATAGAACTATTTCACATGAAGAAATCAAAAAATTAGAGACAATTATTGATACCAAGATAGATTTATAATTGTTTACATAATATGGATAAACTACAGAAAAAAGCCGGTTATTTTAACCGGCTCTAATACTCACGCTTTCCAGTCTTCACAATTCCATACATTCGTTACAATGTCTTCATAAAACTCTGGTTCATGGCACACTAAAATTATGCTGCCGTCATATTCCTTTAAAGCACGCTTAAGCTCATCTTTAGCATAGATATCTAAGTGATTAGTTGGTTCATCCAAAACTAATATATTGGTTGGTTTATTGATGATCTTGCACAATCTAACTTTGGCCTGTTCTCCTCCACTCAATATATTAATAGGACTGTCTATGTGCTGTCTTGTGAGTCCACATTTAGCAAGGTCACTTCTAACCTCAGTTTGGGTCAAATCAGAAAAAGTCTTCCAAACATCATATAAAACCGTATGGGTATTACTTTCTGCAACTTCCTGCTCAAAGTAGCCTATTTTTTTATAGTCACTTAAAACTACTTTACCATTTACAGGTTTTAATAATCCAAGCAAACTTTTTAATAGAGTTGTTTTTCCTAAGCCATTGGCTCCAGTTATTGCAATTTTTTCTCCTCTTTTCATTTTTAGATTTAGAGGTCTGCTTAAAGGCTTATCATATCCAATAACTAAATTGCTGGCTCTAAAAATTACACTTTCCGGCATTTTTACACTTTTAAAATTAAAGCGAGGTTTTATAAGGTTCTTTTTAATTTCTATTCTTTCAATTTTACTTAGCTTTTTTTCTCTTGCCTTTGCTTGTTTTGCCGTTGCAGCTCTCGCTTTATTTTTTCTCACATAATCTTCAAGCTTTGCAATTTCATTTTGCTGCTCTTTGTATTCAATCTGCAGCTGCTGTTTTCTTATTTCATAAAGCCTGAGAAAATAATCATAATTTCCGTGATATCTAGTTAAGATTTTGTGTTCAAGGTGATATATTATATTGACAACGCTGTTTAAAAAACTGTTATCATGGGATATCAATATAAAAGCATTTTCGTAATTTATTAAGTAGCTTTTTAACCATTCTATGTGTTCTTCATCCAGGTGGTTAGTAGGCTCATCTAATAACAAAATGTCTGGTGCTTCAAGTAAAAGCTTGGCAAGTAAAACCTTTGTCCTTTGTCCACCGCTTAAATCTGAAACGTCTTTATCTAAAAGTTCTCTAATCCCAAGACCTGCTGCTGTAGATTGTATTCTTGAATTAATACTGTAAAAGTTGTTTTTGTCTAAAGTTTCTTGCATATTTGATAGCTTATTGAGAGCTTTGGATAATTCCTTTTCATCCATAGTACCAAGCTTGTTGCATAAGTCATTTATTTTTTTCTCTATATCAAATAACTTTGAAAATGCGCCCTTTAAAGTGTCTAGTGTAGTATTTCCTTTTTTTAAATCAACATGCTGATCCATGTAGCCTATGCTAAATTTAGGATTCCATTCAATTGTACCCTCATCTGGCAGAAGCTCTCCCGTAATAATTTTCATAAAGGTTGACTTACCTTCCCCATTAGCACCAATAAGACCAATATGCTCTCCTCTTAATAGTTTAAAAGATGTATTTTTAAATAATACTCTTTCACCAAATGAATGGCTCATATTTTCAACTGTTAAAATACTCATTATTTATTTACTTCCTTTATCTATGTATTTCCAATCTAATATATTATGCGCTTTTAAAGCATATCATTTCATGCTATAAATACTCAAGCTCATAAATATTTCTGTATTATATGTGACTATATAGCTAAACAGCCTCAACTATATTCAATTGTTTAGCTATAGTAAAATAAAATAACGGTATATTAGCATACTTTTTTATGCTAATATACCGTTTTACGTTAACCATGTTTTTTTTGTTTTCTGATTATTCTTCTAATACTATTTTCTGTTAAATAATATTGTTTAGATAAGCTTTTAACAGATATTCCTGTACAATACTTATTAAAAATTTCTTTATTCCTTATATAAAGATACTTTTTGGTTTCAGTATTTTCTCCCCAGAATTTTTTATTTTCATTTTTCCTAGGAATATAAATATATCCACCATCAGTATATTTTTGAATTTCTTGAATTATACATTCTGGTAATACACTCTGTGCCTTTTCATATTTCATAAGTCATCCGCTCCAATCTACATTTACTTTGTAAATAATGAAGCAAAGACTGAACAAAACATGTAAAAACTAAATTGATAAATTTATAGGGTCGCTAATTAACTTATACACTACTCATAATGATTTGAAAATGTCATTTTGAAACATACATAAATTAAGTTTAACATTATTTTCCCTGCAGCTCCAAACAAAATTTTTCCATGTTTTTACAATCTTTGCATGGAGCTAACTCTTATAACTAAAATCATTATAAATTCCCCCTTTTTTCCTTAATCTACTAATTGTATATTTACAATAATTATTCTATGAACTCATACATCATGAAAACTATTGAAGATTTCAAATACAATCAAATTAAGTATAATATAAACTTAAGCATTTTCAAAGCTTTAATTTAAGATGACTTCAATAACAAATATTGAATTTTATCCGATGGCTACCAGCCGTAATACCCCCATCTTCTTATAAAGTGGGGGATAACGGCTGCTACGCCCCTGGATAACGATTTCTAAGCTTCAGATGGAGAAAAGAATTCCACCTGAAACCAAGAACTCTGTTTATTATTCTAATAATTTACTTAATATTTCTTCTAAATAAATAGTTTCAATCTTACAAAATAGAGACATTTTCAAAATTTATCTATAAACATCTAAAGAATGTCCATACAGAGTTTTAAGTTTAACACTTGATGAAATAACTCTTTTATAATCTTTATCAAATAAAGTTTTAAGATTATTAGCCTCATAATCAATTGTAAAATCTAAAGCGTTATTTTCCCCAATATTTATAATACCTGCTTCCTCTAATGTAGGCTTTATTAGATTTTTGTATTCTTCTATAGCTTTATCAAAACTTTTTTCATTTGAATAATCTACGTTTGCAAAAGTATCCATAATTTTTTGTGCATATTCCTTATTAGTGGCACGTTCTAAACTTTTTACGGCATAGTATTTACTATTTTTATCTGTAACCATGTCAATTTTGATGTTTACACGTTTCAGGTCTTCAATTACAGTTGATATTTCTGGCTCTGAATCTATAACCTTTTGTATTCTTGCAGACATAGTTGAATTAAGTAACTTCTGCTGCTCTGCATTTAGATTTTTTTCTCCATAAGAACTTACCTTACCTTTAGCTATTCCCATTTCTGCATAATCATTATAATCCATACCGCCTAAAGTATTTACAATAGAACATGCATAATCCATAACCTTTGAAGAATCCACTAATTCTTTTAAAGTAAAATCAACTCCATTTACCTTAAACTTAGTATTTAAGTTTTCTATATTATTAGAAATACCTTTTGAAATATTTCTTTTCATTTCTAAAGCAAGATCATCTATTCCTTTTTTTATTGACTTTTCATCCTCTTTTAAACTGCTGATATCACTAAAATTTTGAGCTATTTTTGCTACAAAATTATTTACATAATAATCATAATAATTTACATCTTTTCCTTGAGCTTTAGAAGCAAATACATCTAAATAATCTTTATTTAAAGTTTCACCTTTAATCTTACAATAACTAGTTACAGTAAATTCCTTTCCATCTTTCCCTGTGCACTTTTCGTAGTCTATATCTTCTGATGGTATATATAATATTTCTGATGGAGTTCTGTTTGTTTCATTAACATTTGCATTTTCAATCTTTAAGGCTTTACTTGTATCAAATTTGGCTTTTGTAATATCGCCACTTTTATCCCATAAATTTTCATTTGTATAAAGTCTGTTTTCTGCTGAATTTGAGATATTATTAACATTCATAATTCAAAACCCCTTATATAATAAATAAAAATATGTTAACAATATTCTCGTAGTAAATTTTCAAAGCTTTACCAATATTGTTAGCTACCTCCTGATATTGTTGAAAATCCTTGTTTGAAATTTAAGAGTCAGTATCCTTGTTTTATATATTTGTTAGGATAGAAAAACGATTGGGGAAATTTTAAGGAAAGCTTTTATTTTGAATGCTTTAGAGGATATAATAAAAATGATCTACATTTATAAGTTAATCACTAGTGAGAAGAAACTCTGCTGTGAGAATCAATGTCTGGAGAAACAGTTATTTATAGTTAATTTCAGAAGCTGAAATCTTATATTTAGAAGCATTTGCTATGGTGAGATATTATGGAGAAAAATAAAAAAATATATAAAGTTATTGATTTAGCTAGAATGTATGGTGTTCATTCCAATACTATAAGGCTATATGAAAAGTTAGGCTTTATATCTAAAGCAAAAAGAAATATGAATAACTACCGCATATTTGGAGAATTACATGTACTACAAATAAAGGTTTGCCGGTGCATTTTTGGCTATCCTTTTACAAACAGGCACATAAGAAATGCCGGTAATAAAATCATGTGGTTAATATCAAAAAAGCAGTGGGATGAAGCAGGACAAAATACAGATTGTTATATACAGATAATTGAACAGGAAATTAAGAAGGCTCAAAAGGCCTGTGAAATGCTGCAGAATTGGGCAAACTCAACTAAGAATAATGAAATTTTTTTAGAAAAGAAAATGTTGTCACGTAAAGATATTGCTGATTATCTTGGAGTCACTACTGAAACCATACGAAACTGGGAAAGGAATGGGTTAATTCTTCCAGAAAAAGTAGGTGCAAAAGGTGAAAAACTTTATTCAAGTACTGATTTAGGAAGAATGCACATTATATATATGTTATTACAGTCCGGATATAGTATGGCCTCGATCCATCGTAGTATTTCAATGTATGATAAAGGACATGCCGAGTTAGTGGCATCATCACTGGACTGTCAAGAGTATGATGAGTTTATTTCAGTTGGAGATCGCTGGCTTTATGAATTAAATAAACTACTAAAAGCAGCTCAAAAAATACCTTCAATTATTGAAGAGATGAAAAACTTGTCCGATGACTACCTGCTCTAATACTCCCACTTCTCCAAGTTGGAGTAAAGAGCAGCTACGTCCCTGGATAACGATTTCTAAGCATCAGGTGGAGTTAAAACTCCATCTGATGCCAAGAACTCTGTTTATAAAAAACCTTACACTTGCACACCACCCTATATTTTCTATGTTATTTTTTAATAGAAGGATGGTGTGTTGTTTTTTCATCCTAAACTATAAAAACTGGAGGTAAAATAATGATAAGTAAGGTTTTTGAAGTGATTACGAAAGAACGTGCAGTAGGAACAGCTGCAAATGATGAAATAGTAAATTTTTTAGAAAATAAGTTTAAACATATGAACTATTCAATAAAGTCTCTGTCATTTGAATGTGCTATTTGGGAAAAGGGAAAATCAACTCTTATAAGCCGCAATCACTTGTTCCAGGTTGAGCCAAGTCCCTTTTCTGAGCCTTTTAAAGGAATTGGTAAATTGATTATGGTTAAAACTGTGAAGGAATTAGAGGATATTGATTGTAATGATGTTATTTTGGTATTGTCAGGAAAGCTTACAGAAAGTCCTTTGCAGCCAAAAGACTATCCATTTTATTATCCGAAAGAGCATAAATATCTTATTTCTCTACTTGAAAGAAAGAAGCCAAAGGCAATTATTGCTGTAACAGGTAAAAATCCATTAAGTGGGCAAAATCCATTTCCGCTTTTTGAAGATGGAAGCTTTTTAATACCATCAACAAATATCAATGATCAAACCTTATCAAAAATTGAGGCCGCGGGGCTTTTAGGTGAGGTTGTGAATTTAACAATAGATTCCCATAAAAGGTTGTCCAAAAGTCGACAGATTGTAGCATTAAAGAAAGCTACAAAATCAATGGGCAAAATTGTTATAGGTGCTCATATGGACACAAAATATAATACACCTGGAGCCTTGGATAATGCAGCTGGAGTTGCAGTGTTGCTGCAGGTGGCTAAAGTATTGAAATCTACAGCATACGATATAGAGCTTGTACCATTTAATAGTGAAGAATTCTATGGTGCCTGTGGTGAAATGGAATATTTAAAATTAATTGATAATGAAAAAGATAGAATTAAGCTCATGATTAATATAGATTCACCATGCCATAAGGGATCTAAAACTGCCATTTCTTTTCACAATCTAAGTGATAATATAAGTGACATTATAAACTGCACTATAGGTAAGAGTGAAAAAATTGTTAAAGGTAAAAAGTGGTATGCCGGAGATCATTCTCCTTTTATATTTCGTGGTATACCTTGTTTAGCAATAACATCATCAGATCTTTTTAGTGGTGCCTTAGAATACACCCATACCTCAAAAGATACGTTGGATACCATTGATTTTGACATGATTGGTCATATAGTTAAATATATAACTGAAATTATCTCAGCTCTTTCTGTTTAAGTATTTCTAAAATGAATAAATTTGAACTGCATAAATAATCAGCTTAATCTTAGAATCTTTTTTGGCATATATATGTTATGGTAAAATATAGTTAACTGTGTTTATATGAGGAGTTGATTAATACAATGGATGAAAGTAAAGAACTTTATCAAATAGGAAAAGTATCTAAAATATGCAATATTCCAATAAAAACACTCAGATACTATGATGAAATAAAATTGTTGATACCAAGAAAGATTGATCCAGACAGTAATTATAGATATTATTCAAATGACCAATTGGCTTTAGTGCTTGTGATTAAGCATTTTAAAGAAGCAGGTTTTTCATTAAAAGAAATAAAAGTACTTTTGGGCAGAGAAAATTTAGAATATAACACAAGAAAAATTAATGAAAAATGTATAGAGATTGATAATAAAATTAACGATTTAAAGATGCTAAAACAAAAATTGCAGTTTTTTATAAAAGAAAGCAAAAAGGAAAAGAAAAAAAATAAGGATTTTAAAATTGAGATAAAAGAAATACCAGTCTCTTATGTTGCCTATCTCAGGAGCAAAGGGCCCTGTACTATTGAAGAATTTACAGTTAGGTACTGTAAGCTGATTTCATTAGTTGAAAAAAACAATTTTCATATTATAAAAAATGCTATGGCAGTGTATTATGATAACTGTATCGATTTTGAAGAAAAAGAAAAGGAAGATTATGATATAGAAGTTTGCATAGCTGTATCTGAAGAAAGAGAAATAGATGGTTTAGTTAGAAAGTTTGGAGGTTTTAAAGCTGTTACTGCTGTCCATTATGGAAGTTATGCTAGTATGATAGATACTTATAGAAAGTTGTACAAATACATTTATGAAAATGGATATGAAATTTGCGGTGAACCTGTAGATAATTATCTTGTGGACATAATGAACACAGTAGATGAAGAAAATTATGTGACTGAACTTATAGTTCCAATAAAATAATTAAAATAAGTGTTGACTCTCCCGTTACTGTATGCATTATTCTTTCAATTGTAGATATTCACACCAGAAATATATATCTGTAGATAAATTGATTAATTTCAGTGGATGTCTATATGAACTTTGAAAGAGGTGTATGTAAGTTGAGTGAAAAGAGTACAAAAATTAATGAAAGCTATATTGAAAATGAAAAGCTTGGCAAGCTTATTATGAAGTTTTCAATTCCCTGCGTACTTGCAATGGTGGTCAATGCTCTTTACAGTATTGTGGATCAGATTTTCATTGGTCAGGGAGTAGGCTATATTGGTAATGCAGCTACAAATATAACCTTTCCACTTGTAGTTTTAGCCTTAGGTTTTTCACTACTTTTGGGAGATGGAGCAGCTGCTTTTTACAGTATAAAATTAGGAGAAAAGAACAAAGAAGAGGGCGCTAAGGCAATAGGTAATGCAATTGTTTTGATGGTGATTTTAGGTTTGATGTTTTTAGCAGTTGGATATATTTTTATGGAAAAGCTGCTGTGGAGCTTTGGGGCTACAAGCACTAACATTTCTGTAGCACTGGATTATATGAGAATAATCTTAATAGGATTTCCTTTCATGATTTTGGCAGCAGGTCTAAATTCAATAATACGTGCAGATGGCAGCCCGGAATATTCAATGCTTGCGATGATAGTAGGAGCAGTTGTAAATATTGTTTTGAATCCTATACTTATATTTCATTTCAGTATGGGGGTTAAAGGTTCTGCTATAGCAACAATAATAGGACAAATTTTATCCTGCACAATTTCTCTAAGTTACCTTAAAAAGTTTAAAAACATAAAGTTTAAAAGAGAATATTTGAAGCTTGATGTAAAGGTAAGCAAGACAGTAATGCTTTTAGGGATCTCCAGTTTAATTACGCAGGCAGCAGTAACAATAATAATAATAGTAAGCAATAATATGCTTAAAATTTATGGAGCACAATCAATTTATGGCAGTGATATTCCCATATCAGCAATAGGTATTGTAATGAAAGTAAATGATCTTTTATTAGGAGTAGTAATAGGTATAGCCATAGGAGGCCAACCAATACTTGGATACAATTACGGTGCTAAAAATTTTAAACGTGTTAAAGATACCTATTTTATGCTTATAAAAATAGCAACTGTTGTATCAATAATAGGATTTATTATATTTCAGTTTTTTACACAGGGTATAGTAAATCTATTTGGTCAAAATAGTGCATTGTATAATGAATTTGCATTAAAATCTTTTAAGATATTTTTAATGCTCTGTATGTTTATAGGTTTTGAACTTACAAGTTGTATTTTCTTCCAGGCTGTAGGTAAACCTGGAAAAGCAATGCTTCTCACACTATGTAAACAGACCTTCTTTATAGTTCCCCTTATGATAATTTTACCTAAATTTCTTGGAGTTTTAGGAGTTTTATATGCAGGACCCTGTGCAGAAATATTATCAGTTATAGTGACTATTATTCTTATTACCTCAGAACTTAAGAAATATTCTAAGTTAACTGTAAGTTGATTTTGTAAACTAAAATCAACTTTTAATCCATTGTTATCATATATTAAAACCGTATAATTACATTATAAGAGGTGATAATTATGAAAGAGATTAATATTGCAAAAACACTTGTTACAAAGCGTAAGGAAAAAGCCATTACGCAGGATAAATTAGCTGAATATATAGGTGTATCCAAGGCGTCAGTTTCCAAATGGGAAACAGGTCAAAGCTACCCTGATATTACTTTTCTTCCGCAGCTTGCAGCATATTTTAATATCAGTATAGATGAGCTCATAGGATATGAGCCGCAGATGACAAAGGATGATATAAAAAAACTCTATAATAAGTTAGCTGGTGAATTTAGCAGCAAACCTTTTGAAGATGTTCTAGATGAGTGTCATGAAGTTATAAAAAAATACTATTGTTGTTTTCCACTTTTAGTGCAGATGGCTGTACTTCTTACGAACCATTATATGCTGGCAAAGGGCAAGGAAGCACAGGAGTCCGTTCTTCATGAAGTAATTGATTTATGCCAGAGAATTAGAACGGAAGAGGACGATGTGTATGTAACAAATGAGGCAAACTCACTTGAAGCTGCCTGCTCCCTCATATTACAGCATCCAGAAGAAGTTCAGGAATTACTAAATGGAACAATGAAACCTAAACCATCAGATGAAGTACTACTGGCAAGTGCATATCAGATGACAGGAAATATGCAAAAGGCAAAAGAAGTTCTACAGGTTGGTATATATCATCATTTAATTAATATGATGGATATATTGCCAAGTTATTTTATACTGAATCAGGATGTTCCAAAGCAGTTTGAAAATATACTCCAGCGCACAATTTCCACAGCTGAGCTTTTCAATTTAAACAAACTTCATCCCGGAGTTATGCTGAAGATATATTTAACAGCAGCACAGTGCTATGCAATGCAAAAGAATCAGGATAAAGCAATTGATATGATAAGAAAATATGCGGATATATGCACATCGGAGTCACTCTCATTTGAACTACACGGAGATGAATTTTTTGATAGTATTGATAATTGGTTTGCAGAATTTGATTTAGGTAACCAGGCACCTAGAGATGAAAAGGTCATTAAAAGAAGCATACTTCAGGCAATCACAGAAAATCCAGCATTTGCAGCATTTAAGGATCAACCCAAATTTAAGAGTATCCTTGAAGCAGTGAAATCAAAATTAGGAAACCTATAAAAGGCTTATTTGATACTGTCACAGCTTCTAAAGTTTCTGCTTCACAGATGAGCCAACTTAATCAAATAAATATTCTTATTTAAGACGAAGAAAATCTTTTGCTTCAGCTAAAATGGAACTATATTAAGTTATAGCTCCATTTTGGTTAAAATGATTTTTAACCAATTACTTTTTCAACTGTTTTAATAATAGCTTCTATGCTTGGAAATAGACTTGGAAATTTGGCCTCTCTATTTTCAACAAATATTACTCCATCTTCTTTAAGTGTTTTCACATTTCTTTGTACACTTGGTTTGCTGTACATTTTCGGATTAATATGAGTTGCAAAAATAATAGGTGCACTTGTTGACAATAGATTTGTAGTAAGAAGATTATCTGCTATCCCATTTGCTGCCTTTCCAACAGTATTAGCAGAAATTGGTGCAACAAGCATTAAGTCAGATTTAAATGACAGCGACTGATGATTCATATCATAAGCCTTTGGAAGTTCAAATTGCTCTATCTGGATAGGCGTTCCTGCCTCTCTCTGTACCATAAGCGGTGTAATAAAATTGGCTGCATTTGTCGTCATAATTACATGCACCTGTGCTCCACGCTTTTTCAATTCCTTAATTAACGTAAGTGACTGGTTTGCTGGGCTGCATGCTGTGATCCCTAAAGTTATTATTTTTCCTAATAACATATTTACTCCCCCATTTTCTTATAATTTTATTATTTCATCAATTACTTACATAATAATATAAATTCTACAAATTAACCCAAACTCCTCTACGAATAACCAAATTTATAATACTTTAATTTGTGCGCAGCAAATTATTTTCTTTTAATTTATTTACATTCTTAGTATGATAATCACAAAGTCTTGAATTACATGCTACATCAATAGCAATTTTTCTTAAATTTTCATCACTCTCTATTATTTTGCTCAATGCCACATCTTTTTCATCTTTAAATGGTCTTCCTCCTTTACGACCTCGTGCTCTTGCACTTACTAATCCTTCTTTGGTTCTTTGACTTATTAAATCTCTTTCAAATTGCGATATATCAGCAAATATTGTAAAGAGAAGTTTTATATTCTTTTAGAATTTCAAGTAGCTTCTAAACTGATTTTTTATCTTTATTTACTTTTTTGTATATTATCTGTGTAATATTCCATAGAATATACAAAAGAAAAAAGGATACATTAAATATGTAGTATAAGTTAATTACAACCTTAAGATAAAATTTATATTTTAAAATCAAAGAAGGTGTTTTTCTTATGAAAAGATTTTCTATTTTGAACTATAACGCTTTTATGCTTACATTGTTACTTGTATGTTTGAATTGTAGCAGTATTACATATGCGAATAAATTAAATATAGCTAATAACAAATTTAAAGATGAAAACGTTCAAGAATTGCCTAAAGAAGTATTTTTAACTTTTGATGATGGTCCATCTGTAAATAACACACAAAAAATATTAAAGATATTAAATGATAACAATATAAAAGCTACTTTTTTTGTAGTTGGAATAAAAGCAGAAGAAAACCCTACAGCACTTAAAGAATTAAGTAATAGTGGCATGTGCATAGGAGTTCATACCTATTCTCATAATTATAAAAAAATATATAAAAATTTAGATGCTTATGCTAATGACTATGAAATGTGTAAAAATATAATAAAAAAAATAACAAGTAAAGATCCCGTAAACTATACCCGATTACCAGGTGGTTCGACTAACCTAATAATTAGTAAAACAAACTTATCCTTAATAAAAAAAGCCTTAAATAATAAAGGAATAAAATATGTAGATTGGAATGTTTGTTCAGGTGATGCAGATAGTCATGAGGTACCTGTTGGGAAAATAAAAAGAAACGTTGAAAATCAATGTAAAAATAAAAAAATTGCAGTAATACTTATGCATGATACTTACTACAAACATTTTACAGTAGAATCACTACCTGAAATAATAAAATACTTAAAAGACCAAGGGTTTAGTTTTAGAACGTTTGAAAATTTAACGGAAGCAGAGGAAAAAGAACTGATGAAACTTGAAATAATAAATAAGAAGTAATATCTAAAACATAACTACCACAAATACTATTTATAACTTATCTTAATACTTTGATTAGTGGAACGATTTTGGAATTAAGATACAATTATAAAAATGATTTTAAGTTTACATTTCTTATATTATGATTAGACTTAAAATCATTTTTACATTTGTATCTTAATTAGTATCCTTTTTCTTAAACAATTCCTTAAAATCTTCCCTTGCATATCTAAAAATATCAAGCAACCATTTCCCAAAAGTATTAATAGGCTGTTTTTTTCTAAGATAAATTTTCATTATTAATAAGATAATTAGTAAAGAAAATCCTATAATTATAAAAGCAACCGCAAGTGGATTCTCTTCATACATTGAATTTGCAAAAAGTTGTGTAGCTGCAAGATACCTTGTAATATAAGTGTTAGCTGGTGATGGAAGTTCAACCCTAGTAACACTCTTACTATTATCGATTTTTTCTATTATATAATGATAATAGCTATTTTTTGTTAATAACTCTGCTCCTGCGCCACCAGTAATTATATAACGTACACCTTTTCTAGTATAATCAAAATAACTATGAATGTGCGACAAATATACTGTATCAACATGATATGTACTCATAATATTTTCAAATTTTTCTGCCTCTTTCGGGTCTTGGAAACCATGATCCATTTCTTTACTTTCATTGTAATTATTTAGCTTTTGCTCTGCCCAGCTCTCTCCACTCTTAACTTCATTTTCATAATTGGATATTTTATTTGGTTTAACTCCTTTTCTTGGGTCTTGTGGAGGTATATGTGTAATTACAAAAATACGCTTACCTTGTGCTTTTTTCAAATCCTTTTGAAGCCATACATATTGCTCATCTGAAATTGCTCTTTTTTGAGCCCATCCTGGAGCTGAATTTAAAAATGTAAAATGGCTGTCTGCAAAATCAAAGGAATAATAAGACGGACCATACAGCATAGTATAAGTATTATATCCATTACCGCGAATGTCATGATTACCTAGTGTCATAATAGGGTAGTTGATATTTTTGATGCCATCTTGTCAAAAAGTCGATATTGATTAGGTTTTCCACTAAATACAAGGTCACCATTATCTATTACAAATACAGGTTCTTCTCCATTGACTTGCTGAATAATTTTCTGAAAAGTATCATATCCATTACGATTATCACCTAAAATAATATATTGATATTTATTCACATTATTGGGCGTGTTTTTTTTAACTGGTTCAATTTTTATAGTTTTACCATGACTAACAGGAATATTAAGCTGCAAAGTATTAACGGTAACCTTTGCCATATGTAGCTTACTACCTTCAATACTCTTCGCATAAAAATCGGGATTAACATTTTCAATAAAGATTGAAACATTAGCTGATTTTGTTCCTTGTATTTTTAATGTTGGAAGTGGAGATAATGCTCTAATAACAAGACTTTTTACATTGTTTTCCCCATTTTTAATCCCCTTAACAAATCCACCATAAACAGTAACTTGTGTATTTTGTATACTATATGTCGAAGAAGAATCATCATAATTGAACTTAAGCGGTATACTAACAAAGTCGCTGCTAATTTTGTAAGCATCTTTAGCATTATAAATAAATGCACCAACACCTACTATAAGACATACGCACAAGATAATTAGTATTAAATTAATAAATTTTTTTATTTTCATAGATATACCTCTTAATTTTATAAACTATGTATCATTTACCAGAGTCTGATGATCTGGAGTTAGTTTCTGAAGTTGCCATGCTGCTTATCTTCTTTGTTATTCTCTATTAATTATTCCAAATTAAATGTTTAGTTATTCGTTTTCACCAGTGCTTCTTGGTAACTATTTAATAAAGTAACGAATAGAATAATAAAGAAAGTTTATTAATCAGTAGGAGAGAAGCTTCATGATAACTTATAAAGTTCAACATGGTGATACACTATATGCTATAGCGCATCGTTTCAAAATTTGTATCGGAATGCTTGCAATGTCTAATAATATATTTGGGCCACATCAAATATCTGAAGGGCAAAAATTATTAGTTCCAATTGGAATATCAAATAAGGACTTAAATTTTAGAAATCATAGAGCAGAATATGATTTAAAAACCATAAAAAAAATTTTTTCTCAGGAAGGTACTACTGCGGGAGGAGTTTTTAAATTTACTTTTCCACGTTTTGATTTGAAGGTTAGAATAGATAGCATTATAATAGAACCTGATTTAGCACTGACCTCCTGGGTAGCCTTTAATCAATTAGGAAATCACAGCATGATGATGGGAGACCTTGTTTTATTGGAAAATGAAGTAGGTCCTGTTATGTCAAGCCTAATTGAAAATGGAATTGAAGTAACAGGGCTTCATAACCATCTACTGCATGAATCACCACGAATTATGTACCTTCACATTAAAGGAGAAGGGGATCCAATTAAACTTGCTCAAGGTATAAGAAATGCACTTTCTTTAACCTCAACTCCCTTTAACATAAAAAAACAACAACCTCCATCTCAAGTTGATTGGAAGTCAATTGAAGATATTTTAGGACACAAAGGTTCCCATAAAGATAAAGTGCTGCAGTTATCAGTTCCAAGAACTACAATAATTTCAGAGGATGGTCAGCAGTTATCTCCAGCCATGGGGATATCACATGCTATCAATTTTCAATCAGTAGGGCGGAGTGTTGCCACAACAGGTGATTTTGTTTTATTAGCAGATGAAGTTAATCCAGTTACAAGTATCTTAAGAAAGAATAATATTGCTATAACTGCTATTCACAATCATATGCTTACCGAAGTTCCTCGACTATTCTTCATGCATTTTTGGGCAGTTGGCAAACCAAAAGAATTAGCACAAGTATTTAAATTCATTCTTGATTTAGCGAAATAGCTTTCATATATTTAATTAATAAAATCAATGTATTTCATGTTGTTTATGTATAAGCGTGGTATACCGCCATCTGATATTTGAAAAAGGTACCCTGAATTATAAATTTAATCAAGGCTAAAATGAACGTTTAAAAGAGCACGACCTTGACAAAATTTATAATTCAGAAATAGGATTAATAAGATCAAATAACTATGTCTGCAAGTACTTTGTTTGCTATCATTCTTAGGCACAATTTTATAGTATAGATAAGAAGGTCTCAGCAAATAAAATTTGCCAAAACCTTTTATAATTCAATATACTATGCCAACCTGAACTGTATGCCAAACCCTCCCCTTGGGAAGTTCCAATCAATATTATCATGAGAACAAGCTATACGACATGCCCCACATTCAAGACAACCTTCATAACCAACAGTAACATGTCCATCCTTACATTCATAAACACGAGCAGGGCAAATGAAAGTACAGGTCTTTTCCTTACATGTCTCACATATCTTTTGATCCTTTATAGCTAAGTGGGAAAGAGTGTCTACATTATAAGTATTTAAATACAGCTTATCATCAATATTTACTTTTAATTTTGTATCTTCCATTATTTCATCGCCCTCCATATTTTAAATCCATCCATACCCATACTTAATATAGATTTTCCACCAGCCATATGTTTAATAGCTAACTTTTGCTTGTCTCTCTTTGATACTCCATCTACAGTAAACATTTCACTCATTACCTTGTTAGCTGCTGGTATATAATGATTAAAGAACTTCGGATTTTCTTCCATAGTTGTAGATGCATTCTTGTATTTTTTTAGATCTTTCATAACATAACTTTCTTTAAGCATTTTCTGATAACATGAAAGTGTTTGTTCATTGGATTTGCCTAGTTTCTTAGCCTGTATAATAGTCTCAGCAGCAAAACGTCCGGAGGTCATTCCTAAATTTGATCCCTCTCTATGAATACCATTAACAAGCTGTGCTGCATCACCAATTACGAGTACTCCATCCCCTACTAATTTAGGTATGCTATTATACCCTCCTTCTGGAATTAAGTGTGCATAATACTCGCTTGCTTCACTTCCTGCAATTAAAGGCTTAATAACAGGATGCTGCTTGATATACTCTAATAATTCATAAGGTTTAACATTTCTTTCACTCATCTGTGAAAGCAAAGCTCCGCAGCCAATAGATATATGTTCCTTGTTCGTATAGATAAAGGCTGTACCTACCATACCTAAGGTTCCATCACCAAACATTTCTATAGTTGCTCCCATACCTTTGTCTAAGTTAAATCTATCTTCAATTTTATCTGAAGGCAGTTTTAATTCCTCCATAACTGCAAGAGCTACCTGATCCTTACACCATTCTTTATGGAAGCCAAGGTTTTTAGCTAGCAATGAATTAACTCCATCTGCAAGAACAACCACATCAGCATAAATATCTCCATCTGGTCTATCTGTTCTAACTCCAACAACTTTATTGTTTTCTACAATACATTCCTTTACAACAGTCTCGTTGACAATTAATGCTCCAGTTTCCATGCATTTTTTTGAAAACCACTGATCAAACTTACCTCTAAAAACTGTAAAGTTGTTATAAGGGGGCTTTGACCACTCCATTCCTCTATAACCGGTTTTAGCTGCGGATTCTTTACCTAGTAACCAAAAGTTTTGTTCTACAATAGGACGTTCAAGAGGCGCTTCCTTCCAAAACTCTGGAATAATCTCATCCATCATATGGCGGTATAACACCCCTCCCATAACATTTTTAGAGCCAGGGTATTTACCTTTTTCAATAACAATAACGTTTAGACCTTCTTTTGCCATTACATATGCTGCTGCAAGTCCCGCAACACCAGCGCCTACAACAATAACATCAAACTTTTCAGCCAATCTTTAAACCTCCTTCGCAATTGCACATAAATCTTCAGTTTTTAACTGTGAACTATCTCCGAGTGCTTCCTTAAAACTACTAATTAATTTAGGTAATACTTCAAAAACATCTCCCTCTATTCCATAAGTAGCCAACTTCATCATTTCACATTCAGAATCTGTATTTATACAAACTATTGTTTCAGCTCCTTGCATTCCAACGGTATGCTGTATTGCACCAGAAATTCCTATAGCAAAGTATAGTTTTGGGGATACTGTTTGTCCTGTCTGACCAACTTGACGTTTATGATCTACTAAACCTTTCTCAACAGCACCACGACTTCCTGCAACTACACCTCCAACAACCTTTGCTAACTCCTCTAGCAACTTAAATCCTTCCTGATTCTGCACACCACGTCCACCACAAACTATAATTTTAGCATCTTCAAGTTTTGCATTTTCTGCCTGTTCTTTAATAACCTCAAGCACCCAAGTCTTAAGAGATTTTTCTTCAATTTTGAAAGTCTCTCTAACTATATAACCTGTTTTATTTACTTCAGCTTCTGACATCGGCATAACTCTTGGACGCACAGTAGCCATTTGGGGACGGTGTTTCTCACATACTATTGTTGCCATTATATTTCCTCCAAAGGCTGGGCGACTGGCAAGCAATACTCTTTTTTCTAAGTCAATATCTAGTCCGGTACAGTCTGCTGTAAGTCCAGTTTTCAATGCAGTTGCAACGGCACCAGCTAAATCTCTTCCCGTAGTTGTTGCTCCCATTAATAATATTTCTGGTTTATACTTATCTATTAAATAGCAGAAAGCTCTATTATAAGTCTCTGCTCTATAAAAATGAAATACTTCATCATCTATAACATATATGGTATCTGCACCATATGCAAAAAGCTCAGGTATTATAGATTCAACTTTATCACCTAATAAAACTGTACATACCTTTACCTCTAATTTTGAAGCAAGCTTTCTTGCAGCACCAATAAGTTCAAGAGTAACAGAAGACAGCTTACCTTCTAATTGTTCTGCAAAGACCCATACATCTCCAGTAGGTTTTTCTGACTTTGAAGCTTTGCTACCTTCCTTAGTCTCATTCTTCGAGATATCATTGGCTTTCTTGTTGATACCTGAAATATTTAACGCAGAAACTGGACACACCGATACACACTTTCCACATTCAGTACATTTTTCTTTACTAGCCACTAATTTACCTTCTCCATTAATCCCCAATGCATCGAAGGGGCAAATTGGGATACAGGATTCACATCCAATACAAGAATCTGTAATTATAACTGCCATCTAACTATTCCTCCTTTCAAGCTATTTGTAAGCTGTTTTACCACCTCATCAATGTTGCCTTTTAGTAACTCCCCACCGGACCTTTGAGGTGGTGGAAATATACGTCGAACTGAAGTTGGCGATCCTTTAAGCCCTAATTGACTCATATCTGCTTCAAAATCATTAATTCCCCAAACTGTTGCTTTATAACGTGCTGCTCTAATAATATTTGATAGTGGAGAAAAACTTAAATCATTTATATCTTTTTCTACTGTGATTAAGCATGGAAGTTTTGATTCAACAACTTCATAGCCATTATCAATTTTTCTGTGTATTACCACAGTATTATTTTTTAAATTTAAAAACTTTATTTTTTCCACATAGGTTAACTGAGGTATTTCAAGTCTTGATGCAATACCTGGTCCAACCTGAGCTGTATCTCCATCTATAGCTTGCTCTCCACAAAACACTAAATCAATAGCCTCTTTCTCCATTATTTTTTTTATTCCCATTGAAAGTATATAACTTGTAGCTAGAGTATCAGAACCAGCAAATGCTCTATCTGAAAGAAGATACCCTTCATCAGCTCCCATTTCAATACACTTTTTAATAACTTCCTCTGCTTGTGGCGGCCCCATTGATATAATAGAAACCTTACCTCCAAACTTATTTTTAATTTTCACAGCTTCTTCTACTGCATGTGCATCATAAGGATTAATAATTGTAGGTGCGCTTGATCTATCTAAAGTATTTGTTTTTGGATCCATTTTAATTTCTGTAGTATCCGGTACTTGTTTCACACAAACTAAAATATGCAACTAAACAACAACTCCTTCAATTTTTATTTAAAATTATTATTTACAATCATTTTTCATTATTTGTGCTCTATTATATAAGTCTCATATGAAGAAAAAATGAAGATTAAATAATTTAAAAAATTTATTTAAAACAAGTTTGGTTATGCAAATATTTTTTATATAAATCTTTATAACTTCTACACAACTATTCTGTATATTATAGCTATTAAATGTATTTACAATGTGAGGACTATACCAATGTACTCAGCTTATAGAATAAAAATAATAATATACTGGTGAGGTGAATTTATGAGTATAAAAAATATAAGATTAAAAGTATACAACATGACTTGTACATCTTGTGAAAAAACTATAGAAAGAGTATTAAAAAAATTAGTGGGAGTTTTTAATGCAAAAGCCAACTATAGTGGTCAATTTGTAGACATAGAATATGATTCTGAACTTTGCAATCTAAAGGATATAAAAGATTGTATAAATAGTACTGGTTATAGTACTGAAAACTCTTCAAACCTTGGGTTTGCTGGAATATTACTGGTAGGAATGGCTATTATTCTTATAGGTAATTCTGATAGTGTAAAGTGAGCTATGAAAAAAATAACTCCAAAAAATATGCTTGTAAGAGCTTAGGTGATTGTGAATTTTTTCTAAAATAAGGTTTGATTGTTAGAACCGCCACCCTTGACTGCATGATAAA